>DPSW01000223.1:0-4582 GCA_003527145.1 Clostridiaceae bacterium
CATCGGAATTACTCAATCTTTCCTGTTTAAGGTATGAGACTGCCTCTTCCTCGTTATCCTCCACCCCTTCCAAAGCTTTCCTCAACGCGGTGTCTCCTCCGGCAATTATCCCCTTGACCATTTCCGGATCCGTATTAAAAGTGGGAGGGCATTCAGAAGCATCCAATACGCCGAGTCTGCCGCTGGTCCCGGAACCGATATATATGAGTCTTCCTCCCCTATTTATGGCTGAGACCGTCAATTCTATAGCCTTAGCTATTTGAGGCAGTGCTTTTTCAACAGCAAAAGCAACTTTTTTGTCCTCCTCATTCATCAGATGGAGGGCTCCTTCTATGCTGATTTTATCTATATCTATACTGTTCTCATTTATGCTTTCTGTTATCATGTTTAATCTATCTTCTACCATTTCTATTCTCCCATATCATAATTTCAGTTTTGGATCCAGAATATCCCTCAAACTATCCCCAAGTATATTAAATGACAGTATGGTGCAAATGATAAATATAGCAGGGAATATAGCTGTCCAAGGAGCCAGCTCCATATAGCTCCGGCTTGCATTGAGCATGGATCCCCAAGAAGGGTTGGGCGGTTGTATGCCTAAGCCTAAGAAGCTCATTGATGCCTCTGTCAATATGGCACCTGATAGGGCCAGAGTTACTTGCACCATAAATGGAGCCATAATATTAGGCGAAATATGCTTCATTATTATATCAAGGGGCTTCAATCCTATAGCTTTTGCACTTGTAATATACTCCATAGATTTTACAGATATTACAGAAGCTCTGACAGTCCTTGTAAAAACAGGCGTAGATACTATGCCTATGGCAATCATGGTATTAGAGAGGTTTGGACCTAACACAGATACTATTGCCAATGCCAAAAGTATCGACGGAAATGCAAAAAGAACATCCATAAGCCTCATTATGACATTATCAACATTGCCCTCAAAGTATCCTGCAATAAGACCCAGTATATATCCGGAAGTGGCTGCTATGCCTACAGATATTATGCCTACTATGAGGGATACCCTCGCTCCGAATATCACACGGCTGAATATGTCCCTCCCGAATTCATCAGTACCGAAAATAAATTTGCTTCCCGGAGGATTTAAAATGTTTTTGGAAAACATATCCGTAGGCTCATAAGGAGCTATAACAGGAGCCAAAAGGCTCAATACAACTACAACCAGTACACCCAGCAGTCCTATCCTGCCTAGGCAGTCCTTCATCAAATTCTTCAATAAAACATGCAAACTTTTCACCTCCTGCCATGCTACTTATAGGATATCCTCGGATCTATATAGGTATAAAGTATATCTACTATCAGATTAACTATTACATATATGAAGGCTATGAACATTATACAGGCTTGGACAACAGGGTAATCTCTCTGGTTGATAGCAGTAAGGACCATTTGTCCCAAACCCGGCAGAGAAAAAATCTGTTCCGTAACAACAGTGCCGCCCAGCAGGGAGCCTATCTGCATCCCTATGAGGGTGATTATTGGTATCATTCCATTTTTCAGTGCATGCACAAATATCACTATCTTTTCACTTGCTCCTTTAGCCCTTACAGCCTTGATAAAATCCTGCCTCAGAACCTCAAGTATGGAGGATCTGGTCATTCTCATTACAGAACCCGACATTATAGCCCCCAGCACAAAGGCAGGCAAAATCATTATCTGCAAATTGACAGCCGGATTCTCAATAAAGCTCTCATATCCTACCGGAGGATAATAAGAAAAACCTAGGGACAAAACTAATATAAGCAGTGTCGCCAATGCAAAATTCGGTACGGATACTCCGATTAAGGACATAACCCTTACAACTCCGTCTACCCATGTATTTCTCTTTAAAGCGGAGATAATACCCAAAGGTATTGCTATTATCCAAGATATAGCAGCTGCCAAAAGAGTAAGCTCAAAGGTTAGCTTGAATCTGCTCAGCATCTCGGGAAGTATAGGCTTGTCAGTTCTCAGTGAATTGCCGAAATCTCCCTGCAGAACTCTCGATATCCAATTCCAATATTGCTTGTACCAGGGAAGATCTAAACCAAATTGCTCCTCAAGCCTTTGCCTCGCCTCAGGGGTTTCCTCTATACCAAGCATGCTTGATATGGCATCTCCCGGCAGCATATGCATTATCAGAAAAATGCATAGGGTTATACCTATTAAGACAGGAATGAGCATAAGTATCCTTCTGATGATATAATCCTTCAATTTCTCACATCCTAATGTAATAACTCATTTTGATAATAATGCGATGACTACATTTTCAAAGTCTTCAGTATTGAATGTATCCGGGTTAAATCCCTTTAACTCGGTTCTGGTGAAATAATAATCCATCGGCGATATTATAAACAAATTTGGTGAGTCATCAATAAGTATCTCCTGAGCTTTTTTATAAAGCTCCAATCTCTTTGTCTCATCCACTGTTATCTTTGCTTCTTCTGTCAACGCGTCAAACTCAGGATTGGAATATCCCCAAACGTTTGCGGAGCCTTTGGTAGAGAAGAAGAATCCCAATGCCCTGTCCGGGTCGGAGCCGGAGCCGTTTCTGCCGGCCATCATCTGATGATTCTTATTTTTCCAGGCATCTACATATTGGCCTGATTCCAGGTTTTGTATAGTGGCTTTTATGCCGATGGCTTCAAGCTGCTTCTGAAGCAATTGGGCCGTATCCCTTATATCATCATATAAGCCTGCAGTTATCACTGTTTCAAAGCCATTTGGATATCCTGCTTCAGCCAAAAGCTGCTTGGCTTTTTCAATATTATATTGATACATTTCAGTGCTTTCCGCGTCTATGGACCATTTCTTGAGTGACGGAGGCACAGGTCCTGATACTACAGCGTTTCCTCCATATATGGTCTGCGCTATTTCCGGGCGGTTGACTGCAAGGCTTATAGCTTGTCTGACCTTCTTATTATTAAAGGGCTCTATAGTCATATTGAATCCTAAATAGCTGTATTCATTTGATTGATAGCTTATAATATTTATATCCTTATTATCCTTTACCAAGGGTATGCTCTGAGGCGAGAGCTTTGTAATATGAACCTTGCCTGTCCTAAGCGCTGCCAATCGAGAGGACTCGTCAGGCATTATGTGGAATACTATGCCGTCGAGCTTCGGCTGACCATCCATGAAATAGCTTGGATTTTTAACCAGAGTTACATGATTGTCAGGTATCCATTCCTTAAGCATGAATGGTCCGGTGCCGCAAGCTGTCTGCATCAAATTCCCTTTTTCTTCTACCACTTCTTTAGGCACTATGGAAGCATATACGCTTGTCATGTAAGCCATGAAGGGTGCATAAGGGTCTGATAAGCTGAACTTTACAGTATATTTGTCTACTGCTTCTACACTTTGGACCTTTGAGAAATATGATCTTCCTACTGCTGCCGTATCGGGATTCAGTATTCTTTCGAAGCTGTATTTTACATCGTCGGCGGTCATTTCTCTTCCGTTATGAAACTTTACGCCTTGTTTCAGCTTGAAAATATAAGTGACATCATCGGGCTGCTTCCATGACTCTGACAGCTCAGGCTGGAATTCTCCATTCTCATCCATATCCACAAGGCTATTATATATCTTGCCGTATATCCTGATGGATGCAGCTGCCGGGACCTTGTGAGGGTCTAAGCCTGCAGGTTCTCCATCAGTAGCATATTGCAGGATTTGTTCCTTTGCAGGCCCATTGCTTTCTCCTGCCGATTGAGCGGGCTGCTTTTGTCCGCAAGCTGTAAATAAAACAGCAAATGCCAATAGAAGTGCAATAATTGATAATTTTCTCTTCAACTCAATTTCCCCCTTATTATTTTAATTGATTTAAAATTGCTTCGTGAAGCTCCTGCCTGAACGGCTGCAAATTTCTGGGCTGCCTTGTATGAAGCCTGTTGGTCAAAGTCACAGCAGCAATATCCATTTCCGGGCACAGCCATAGGGATGTCCCTGTAAAGCCTGAATGCCCGCAGCCCTGAGGAAAAATTTCAGAAATTTGCCAGCCTAGTCCTCTGCCATCCTTTTGCTCCTTCATGGCTTCTTTTACNNCACTCCCCACCCGTCAAGTATAGTTGGCATATATTTGTGAAGCCGTCTGCATCTGAAAAAATTCCTGCATGGCCTGACATGCCTCCGAAATAATAGAATGCATTTCCATCATTGACCTCACCGCAAATAGGCAAATTCTCTGTTCTCCATCCGTCAAAGCTTATATTTCTATCCTTGCACATGCTCTTTTCTATCCTGTTTCCAAACTCAGTACAAGCAATATTCAGTTTATCCTTTGGACAATAATTCATATTATATATACCTAAAGGTATCCTTATATACTGCTCCAATGCTTCATCCAGTCCCATGCCGGTGATCCTTTTGATCATCTCTCCCAACAGCATGAAGTTTAAATCGCTATGNNTTTTTCGGTCCTCCCGGTAATCTCATTGAGGACCTGAAGAAAATCTCCCTTTTCGCTATAAAAAGGATACCAATCTATCAAGCCTGAACTGTGCGTGAGAAGATTCTCGACTGTTACATCCTTCAATCGTTCCGCCAATGCAGGATAGTCCGCAGCCTCAGCGAAATAATT
>DPSW01000223.1:4587-5440 GCA_003527145.1 Clostridiaceae bacterium
CGTAGAAGTAACGATCTTTGTCAATGAGGCTGCATCAAAAACCATCTTTTCGTTTGCAGGGACCAAAACCGGTTCAAGACTGCCATAGCCAAAAGACTTCTCATAAATCATTTCTCCCCTGACGGATACCTTGCATACGGCACCGGGAAAATAACCTGCCACCATATACTTTTTAATAATGCTGTCAATCGCATTCCACATGTATGGTTTACCCCCCTATATGAGCTTTGACATGTATATATCGTCTATGTACTCTCCATCGACGTAAAGAGAATGCTTTTTTATACCTTCGATCTCAAAGCCCATTTTTCTATACAATGCCTTGCCGGCCTCATTATTCTCCATTACAGTGAGCTCTAACCTATGTATGCCATTTTCTTTGGCCCAACTTTCAAGCTCCGTAAACAGCCTTGTGCCTATGCCCTTGCCTGCATGGCTCTGCAATATGCCTATGCTTATATGCACCATATGGGCGATACGCTTGATTTCTCTGCCTGCAGCCATCAGGTAGCCTAAAAGCTCCCCTTTTTCTTCTGCCACTAAAAGAAGCGATTTCTTATTGTTCATTATTTGCCTTATGTTTTCCCTTTGCTGCTCCGATGTGATAACTCTTTCACCCGGTTCATAAAGCCTGAAGATAGTTTCTTCATCCAGCATATTGAATAGGTTCATGTACTTTTCGGCATCTTCAAGCCTTATGGGCCTTATATCAACCATATAGGCACTCCTCCCTGTTTATTAATCATCTGCTTGGTAAAGCTAATTTCCCCATTATTACTTTTTTTGCCGCACCTGTAGCACCAGGCAAATTATTGGTGCGTCCTGACAAAAACTCATTTCCCAATATAGCAAA
>DPSW01000220.1:0-8165 GCA_003527145.1 Clostridiaceae bacterium
ATATGCTTGAGTATAATCTTATATTCAGGTGTCCCGATAGTCTCTGCTGCTTGAATAAATTTTCTCTCCTTAAGCGAAATAGCTTGTCCTCTTACAAGTCTTGTATACCATGGCCACCAGGATACCGCTATTGCCAAAATAGCATTGTTCAAGCTTGGCCCCAGCAATGATACAAGCACTATCGCCAAAAGAAGAGGAGGAAAGCTTAGAAATATATCCGTAATCCTCATTATCAATTCATCAATTGCTCCTCCGACAAATCCTGCTATTGCACCAAGGGGTACTCCAATTATGACTGCAAGGCCTACAGCAAGAATGCCTGTAGTTATAGACACTCTANNCATTCCATAAAGGACTCGGCTGAATATATCTCTTCCAAGTTCATCTGTTCCAAAAAAATGCTCTCCGGATGGCGGCATAAATTTATTTGCAATATTAGCTTCATTTGATATATGTTCCGGATAGGGTATTATATAGGGTGAGAATATAGCAATCAGAACAATAGCTAAGATTACATATAATGCTATGGATGTAAGAGTATTTCTCCTTAATAGGTATATGGATTCTCTGAATTCTTTAATTTTCGGTTTGATTATCTCTTTCATTACACTGTAATTCATATGCTCACCTCTTTATAACCTTACTCTCGGATCTAATGCTATGATTAAATCTGCTATAAGGTTAAGTATTACGTAACATGTAGCAGAGAATATTGTTACTCCTATTATTGCAGGATAATCCAGAGTGGTTACGGATGTGGCAACATAATTTCCAAGTCCTGGCCAGCTAAAAATAGTCTCAACTAAAAATGTATTCACCAGAGTATATCCCAGTGACAATGTAAGAACAGTTGCCGTAGGTCCTAAAGTATTTTTAAGCGCATATTTCCATAATACTTTAGTTTCTGAAACTCCGTAGGATCTTATTGAGGTTATATAGTCTTCATTTAATACTTCAAGCAACGCAGATCTGGTCATTCTGGCAACAAGGCCTATAGGATATAAAGCTATAGTGATCCCCGGCAATATTATATGAACAAGAGCATCTTTAAATATCATAAAATTGCCGGTAATAAGGCTGTCAAATAAAAGCATTCCGGTAATATCAGGAACAGTATAAAATATTGTTGTTNNACACTCAATCTTCCTCCCAAAGGAAGCAATTCTAGGTTCTTATAAAAAACGAGCTGAAAAAACAAAGCCACCCAGAATGCAGGCAGCGATACAGCGCCTATTGAAAAAAATCTGCTTACATGATCAAGCATTCTATCCTTTTTCTTAGCAGAATATATTCCCAAAGGAATACCGATGACCACCGCGAGTAAAAACCCGAACAAGACAATCTCCATTGTCGCCGGTATATATTCACCCAGTTCTTGAGTAATAGGCTGCTTAGTTCTTAAAGATCTTCCAAGATTCCCTTTTAGCAAATCTTTTATATAATTTGCATACTGCACCGGCATTGGTTTATCTAATCCAAGCTCCTTTTCCGCCAAAGCAATCTGCTCGGGGGTGGCCTTAGGGCCAACCCACTTCGCAGCTGGATCAGAGGGAATTACTCTTGCAGTTATGAAAGTAATTGTAATTACTCCCAAAAGCACAATAAGGCCGGTGAATATTCTTTTAAAAATATATTTTTTCATCGTAATTTCCCCTTAAAAGTAAATGCCATTTATTTATACAAATCAAAGTAGCGAACTACAGTAGGATATGCAGGATTTGTGCTAAATCCTTTGAGATCCTTGCTGATTGCATATGAGGCTGATTTATCATACATATGAATGAAATATGCTTGATCAACAACCTCTTTTTGCATCTCAACCATTATCTTCTCTGCTTTATCCCTATCAGTAACTGTAAGCATTGAAGCTTCCTGAATTTTTGCATCAAGGTTAGGATTTTTGATGTATGACAGGTTAAAGAATATTTTATCCTCGGAACNNTTATTGGGCTTGGATAATCCGGCCACCAAATGAATAAGAATATATCTTGTCTATCCTTGGGATTAAGATTTTTCCCTTTTTCCCACTGCGTATCCCATGCCATCTCTCTTATTTCAAGGTTGATTCCAAGCTTTTTAAGGTTTATCTGATAAAGTTGTGCAAAGTTTCTGTATTCATCATAGCCAGAGCTTATAGTCATTTCCAGAGTTAAACCATCTGTTTTAACTCCTGATTTATCTAGATATTCCTTAGCTTTATCCAAGTCACATTTATATTGCATCAAATCTTCACTATGTCCCCACAACCCTGAGGGAATAAGTCCATATGATTGTACACCTTGCCCTTCGAGTACCTTGCTGACTGTTTCTTCATAAGGGAATGCATAGCTTAATGCCCTTCTAAAATCAACATTATCCAACGGGTATTTTTCCGTATTTAGACAGCCAACTACCGTATCATATAAAGGCCTTTGAACAATCTGAACTTTATCAGATTTTTTCATTGCTTCTATATCAGTTGTGGAAAAGTTAACTGAAATTTGTGCTTCTCCTTTTTCCAGCAGTTGTCTTCTTGCACTGCTTTCCGGAACCTTTTTAATGACAACATTGGCAAACTGGTTGTCTTTCCACTCTTTCCGATAATCATCAAATTTTTCCAGCACAATTTCTTCTCCTGCAACAGCTTTCTTAATTTTATAAGGGCCTGTCCCTGCACAATTCCCTTGGTTAAACCAGTCGCTATCTTTCTCTACAGCATTAGGTGATATAATAAATGCGGCATAAGCTGCAGACGCTATCAAGTCTATAGGAGCAGGATACTTCAAATTGAACTTGACTTCGTCATTACCGATAAACTCTATATTATCAACACTATCCCAAATAAATGATGCGCCAAGACCTAATTTTATAGTTCTATCTATAGATTTTTTTACTGCTTCCGCATTTAAATCTGCACCATCATGAAATTTTACTCCTTGCTTAATCTTAAAGGCCCATGATTTTCCATCTTCACTTGTAGACCAGCTTTCTGCAAGCATAGGTTCAATTTTACCTGTTTCATAATTGTAGTAGGTTAATGTCTCATAGGTATTGTGCAATACCATTACACCGTTTGAGTTTTCTACACTTGGGTCTAAGTTAATATAGGGTGTATTTCCATTAGCTTGAAATAGTAGATTCTTTGTTTCTTTTCCTTCGCCTACACCCTGGTTTTGCGCTTTTCCTGAACAACCAGTCATCAATGAAGCTATCATAGTAATAACCAATAATAAGCTGATTAGTTTTTTGTTTTTCATTTTTCCTCCTCCTTTTATTCTTTATATTTAATTAAAACCGGAAACCGGTCTTAACTTGCTTTGTTATCTTATTTTCTTGAGCACTTCACAAAGAAGATTATAAGTTTTTTCTATAGAAGAAATAACGACATGTTCATTAGGAGTGTGTATATCATAAAGCTGAGGTCCAAAAGAAACTGCATCCAAATTACTTATCTTTTCCATTAAATATCCGCATTCAAGACCGGCGTGGATTGCTTCTGCATAAGCTTTTTCCCCTGTGACTTCCTCATAAGCTTTCATACAAAGCTCTCTGATATATGAATTTTGAGAATACTCCCATCCTGGATATGATGATCCTTCCTCATACTCAAAGCCTAAAATATCAGCTATCATTCTTATTCTTTCTGCCAGATCATCATAAATATTTGACTTTATAGAGCTTCGTATAGAGAATCTAATAACTGCTCTATCCGTTTCTGTATCTATCACTGCCATATTGCTTGATGAAATTACAAGATTGATTTTATGGTTTTTAGTGTTGACTCCATTAGGCAGCATATTAATTGCCTTTATTATTTTACACTTCGTATCTTCATTAAAAGCTTCATTTATGTTGCAACACTTCTCCAGCTTTATTACTGCATCCGGATCTGAAAACAAAAATTCTTTCTTCAGAATCTCATTCCACTTGTCTATCTTTTCCTTTAAAATATCCTCATTTTTAGAGGCTATAGCTGCTTCAGCTTCCGATGGTATAACATTTTCTTTAGTTCCACCTTTTATGGAACATAGAGAAATATAGTCTTTTATATCAAGCAACAATCTTCCAAGAATCTTATTTGCATTGCCTCGTCCCTTGTCGATATCATCTCCTGAATGTCCTCCTTTAAGCCCGCAAACAATTATTCTATAACTCTGTTTATCATAGATTTTTTCCTTCCTTAAAGGTAAATGCAACGCTATCCTTAGTGCCCCTGCACACCCCGCAGTAAATACTCCTTCACCTTCACTGTCCAAATTTATGAGGATACTGCTTTTGAATTTATTTCCGTCTAGCGCTTGTATACCTTTCATGCCTTTTTCTTCTCCCGTTGTAAAAAGCACCTCAAGCGGAGGATGTTCTAATTCATCATCTTTTAGAACAGCTAAACACATAGCCATGCCTATACCGTTATCTGCGCCAAGTGTAGTGCCGTCTGCATATATAAAGTCATCTACTATATTAAGCTTTATGGGATCTTTTTGAAAATCATGCACTACCCCCGGACTTTTTTCACAAACCATATCCATATGCCCTTGTAACAAAACTACGGGTGCATTTTCATAACCTTCTGAAGCAGGCTTCTTAATCAAGACATTATAACTTTCATCCTGAAATACTTGCCAGCCTTCTGTTTTTGCCATATTTACAAGATAATTTGAAATACCTGCTTCGTTGCCCGACTCCCTAGGGATCTTTGAAATTTCTTTAAAATAATTTAAAACCTTACTGTATTTTAATACATCATCCATTTTTGCAGCTTCACTTCCCAATCATTGTTATATATAGGATTATGCATCTATTAGAATAATATTATCATAAATAATAATAAATAATAATAGCTGATTTTTGTATATTTAATAATATAAAAGCGCTGTTTTTGTAATAATTACAAAGCAATTATATTTTGTGTCTGCTCTTTTGCATTTTTCTTAATATTTATAACTATAAATAGCTATAAAAACTTTTTTGAAGTCAACGCAAATAAAGACTGCTGACATTTATTCATGTCAACAGTCCGAATCCCCCTGCCCTTATAAAAGCTGACTAGCGTTGCAGAGCGTATATATTTTCTTCGCAAATGATCTTTCTTCCCTTATCAGTCAATACAGTTCCGTGCCTGCCTCTTTTTTTAACTATCAATCCATTTTGTTCAAGCTTATCGAGTCTGCCGCGCATTTGATATTTTGTCATCTCATATCTTGTACTTTCCGTTTCATGACTTAATATTTCCCTTCCCGCAATTCTACCCTCTCTGTTTAGCTCTTCAATTTTCTTTAGAATAAACAGTTCCTCTTCACTTATATAAATATTTGGCTTCTTCTGCTCAACTTCATGATAAAAATTATGCGTTCCATAGAAAAAACCTCTGTCCGGAATATCCTTTAGTGTCAGCATACTGCCGTCTTTAACCGCCAGCATATATACAATAATATTTTTCAATTCCCGTACATTACCAAACCAATTATATTTCAGCAATTCGTCAAGTACATCACGCGTTATTATTATATCTTCAGAGGTTGCTTCTTTAATAAAATGGTTAATGAGCTCATATATGTCCCTTTTTCTTTCTCTTAGAGGTGGTATGTGTATATATCCCATCTTCAATCTAAAATATAAATCCTCTCTGAATCTTTTCTCCCTTACCATTTGAGCCAGGTCCTTATTTGTTGCTGCTATTATTCGGACATCAACAGACCTTATCTCAGAACCGCTTATCCTCATAACTTCCTTTTCCTGCAAAACTCTCAGCAGCCTTGCCTGCACCTTAAGAGAAATATCGCCGATTTCATCTAAAAATATGGTTCCCCCGTCTGCCAGCTCAAATATTCCTGCTTTTCCTCCCTTTTTAGCCCCTGTAAAGGCTCCTTCTTCATAACCGAATAATTCACTTTCTATTAGCTCATCAGGAAGGGCACTGAAATTGACTGCTAAAAAGGGTCCTTTTTTTCTCTTAGATTCATTATGTATAGAGCTTGCAAAGAGCTCTTTCCCGGTACCGCTTTCGCCTTCAAGCAATATGGTTATATCACTATCAGCCAACTTGCATGATATCTTCTTGGCTTTTATTATGCTTTCACTGTTCCCTACAATATCTTCAAAAGTGTACTTGGCATAAAATCCTTTGTTGACTAGTTCTCTCCTTAATCTATCATTTGCTTCCATAGTCTCTTTAACATTTTTAAAAACAGCTATTATTAAGTTATCCTGATTGAGAGAAAATTTGCTTACCAATACTTCTATCCCGTCTATATTAAAAACCCTTTCCCCAAAAGCAGCTTCCATAGTTAAAAATTCTACAAGGCCGTTGTTATGGATAATTTTTTTCAAGCTTTTGGCTTTTATATTGACATTGCTTATGTTCAATATCCTCTTTAGATTTTCATTTAAAACACTTATTACCCCATGTGAATCATAAACCAACAATCCGTCGTTTAATCCATCAAGCACCAAGTTCAGATGTTTGTTGAGCTGCGAAATATCATTTGTGGATATTGCCAATCTTTTTGCTATGTTTATTATCTTTCTCAGATATTTTTCAGAAAATATACCTGCCTTTTCATCTAATAAGTCCAATTTATTCAATATCTCAGCTATGGTTTGAAAATCCATAATTCTAGCTTTAATATCAATTATTTTTTTGACAAAGGATGGCACTTTGTCAATCTCTCCAGGCGTGATGGCTATATCAGCTTTTTTAATTTTCCCCTTTATCCCAGGATAATAAGGTATATAGTTTAAATAGTTTATTCCAATCTTCTTCAACATTTTAATAGTAGAGTATGTGGGCTCTTCGGAATCATTTACCATAAGAACGTCCGTATTGGGTGGAAGAAGCACTATCTCATCGATATAATCATAGTTTATAGTACGTTTGGCCACTACTCTCTCACAGCTTGTATCCAGTAAATCCAGAGCTAGTAAATCTTGTTCAACAGATTCACTTGATAAAATGATCAAATCATCACTTATAACATGATTTATACCTCCATCCTCTGCATAGCTGGATATTAGTATATCATCAGTCAAATACTCCCTCAGCTGACTTAGAAGGGTAGCCCTTGTATGCTCTGAACCGGTTACGAGAGTAATGCTCTTCTTCATATCTTCATCACCTTATCATCAAATTTATACCGTATATTTCTATATAAAAACTATAAATCCTTTCAAATCTATTATTTTTATTGGCATTTGGCTTATAATGGCCGCCATTTAATTAAACCATTATAAACCAAATATATTAATAATCATAGTAAAAACCATGGCATGATATTTGCTCATGATATAGTGATAGATGAAAAAGAAAAGGAGGAAGGATTATGTCAACAAAGCCGGAAACAGACGCAAAACTTCAAAAGGCATGGAATATGCCGGATACTTACGTCATCATTTTTTGGGTAGTAGTTTTAGCTGCAATACTGACTTATATAGTTCCCTTAGGAAGATTTGAAATATTCTATAATGCTTATGATGCAAGCGGAAAAAAGATTGCGGCTATATCGGAGGGAGAAAAAACCGATTTCAATATTAATGGTAAAAGCTATACATTAGATGCATCAGGTGATAATACTCTCATATTGGAAGCAGGCAAAGAAGAACCCTTAGGCTCCATAAGAAAAAACAGAGCTAAATCCTTTGAGCTAAAAAATGAAAATGGTGAATTGAGCTTCAAGGTGCTGCAGGAATATGGCAAATATATCGGTACTGGTGAGAAAAAAGGAATCAAGCTTTTTGCTCCCTTTGGAGATATGGGCTTCTTGAATTTTGCTTTTGAGGGCCTTGTAAAAGGTGACAAATGGGGAACTTCCGTAGGCATAATAGCATTTATATTGGTGGTTGGCGGTGCCTTCGGCATAGTGCTTAAGACAGGTGCTGTGGAAGCAGGAATATTGAATATGATAAGTAAGACTAAAGGAACCGAAGCCTTGCTTATTCCCGTGCTTTTTGCACTCTTTGCACTTGGAGGAGCAGTATTCGGCATGGGCNNAAGAAGCAATTCCCTTTACCATAATCATTGTACCTATTGTTATCGCCATGGGATATGATGCCATTGTAGGTATAATGATAACCTATGGTGCAACTCAGATAGGCTTTGCGACTTCTTGGATGAATCCCTTCAGCGTTTCCATAGCTCAGAGCATATCCGGACTTCCTATACAATCAGGCGCAGGATTCAGAATTGTAAT
>DPSW01000220.1:8173-16520 GCA_003527145.1 Clostridiaceae bacterium
AAAAAAGATCCTGCGATATCCGTTTCCTACGAATCCGACATTTATTTCAGAGAGGATTTCAAAGCAAACGGCTCATCAAATGTAGAATTCCAGCTTGGCCATGTATTGATACTGATCTATCTGGTACTCTCCATGGTTTGGATAATCTGGGGTGTAAAAGTACATGAATATTACTTGCCTGAAATTGCTACCATATTCTTTACTCTAGGCTTAGCTTCGGGTATCACCGCAGTGATATTCAAGCTTAATAATATGACGGTCAATGATATAGCCGTATCTTTCAGAGAAGGTGCAAAGGATTTGGTTGGTGCAGCTATAGTAGTTGCCCTTGCACAAGGCATAGTATTGATATTAGGAGATACCAATCCAGGAAGCAATACGGTTCTAAATACAATACTTAGCGGTATGGCCAGAGCTTTAAGGGGACTGCCCATAGTTTTATCAGCGTGGTTCATGTATGTATTTCAATCTATCTTTAACTTCTTCGTAGTTTCGGGCTCCGGCCAGGCTGCCATAACCATGCCTTTGATGGCTCCTTTAGCCCAATTGATAGGCCTCAGCAAGCAGGTAGCAGTCCTTGCATTCCAATTGGGCGATGGCTTGACCAATCTTATTGTCCCAACTTCTGCTTGCTTGATGGGAGTATTAGGTGTTGCAAAACTTGACTGGATCAAATGGGCCAAATTTCAGATCAAATTCCAGGGAATCCTCTTTCTCACAGGCAGCATATTTGTTATATTAGGTGTATTGATAGGTTTCTAAAACTTACTAATTAATTTTGCTTTAGAGGTGAAGATTTTGATTAAAATAATTAAAAATGCTAAGGTATATACTCCAAATTATATTGGAATAAATGACGTTGCTTTAGTTGGAGATAAAATTAGTTCTATAGGAAATGACTTAACTATACCAGAAAACAATACTGTAAATATAAAGGTCATTGACGGAGAAGGAAAAATACTGGTGCCTGGATTTATTGATTCTCATGTCCATATATTGGGTGGAGGGGGAGAAGGCGGCTTCAAAACCAGGACTCCCGAAATAAAACTGACGGATANNACGGATATAACCACAGGTGGAGTGACAACGGTCATCGGATGCTTAGGTACAGACGGCATAACGAGGAATATGCTCTCCCTTCTGGCAAAGGCGAGAAGTCTGGAGGAGGAAGGCATAACTGCTTTTATATATTCCGGTTCCTATCGGGTGCCTGTAGTCACTATTACAGGCGATATCGCAAAGGACATTATGGCAATAGATAAGGTCATTGGCGCCGGCGAAATTGCCATTTCCGATCATCGCTCCTCTCAACCGACTGTAGATGAGATTAAAAAGCTTGCAGCAGATGCCAGGGTTTCAGGAATATTAGCTGGAAAAGCAGGAATAATAAACATTCATGTGGGTGATGGAAAAGGAATGATAAGTATTCTGAAAGATATTGTTGAGAGTACAGAAATACCTTATTCCCAATTCCTTCCAACTCATATGAATAGAAATTGCCGCCTGTTTGAAGAAGCGATTAAATACGCTAAATCAGGGGGAAATGTTGATTTTACAACCAGCTCGGATCCTTTATTTTGGGAAGGCGGAGAAATCAAAGCAAGCGAGGGCTTGAAGAAATGCTTTGAATCCGGTGTCCCCGAAGAAAGAATCACTTTATCCTCAGATGGTCAGGGAAGCCTTCCCATGTTTAATGAGAAAAAAGAATATATAGGACTTGGAGTCGGCAAGGTAACCTCCTTATACAGCGAAGTAAGAGACGCCGTAATGTTGGAAAACGTGCCGCTTGACAAGGCTTTGAAAACCATTACATCTAATCCGGCTTCAATTTTAAAGCTGAAAGGCAAGGGAAAAATACAAGCAGGCTATGATGCCGATTTAGTTTTGCTGGATGAGGGTAATTTGACTATTGATACGGTAATAGCAAAAGGCCAAATAATGATATCCGCCAAAGAAATCAAAGTATATGGAACTTTTGAAAAATAGATTAGCCGATAAATAAATGGTATGGCTTTTAGCAATACCATTTATTTAGGGTTGGAAGCTTACTTGTGTAATTTATGATCTTTTTAAAAGCATGTCTATTTTGGCTTGATCGAAGCCTATTACTATGTTTCCATCAATATCTATTACAGGCACTCCGCTTTGTCCTGATTTTCTGATCATTTCCATAGCACCCGATCTGTCGGCTGCCACATTGATGTCTTTGAATCTTACCTCTTTGAATTCTAAATAATCCTTAACTTTATGGCACCATGGACATGTGGGAGTTGAGTATACTGTAACGCTCATGAAATCACCTCCTCAAAATCTATCAATGCACCCGCAGGACATACCTTCACAGAAGGACAGGGATGATTTTGCGGGCACCTTGCTTCATTAATAGTAATAGTCATAGGCATATATACATTTTTGTCATTATACATATACCCCCTACAGGTATATCATAGCACAGTTTATATCTCAAATCAATACCCCATGATATTATTTTATGAATTCTATATAAGCCTTATTTCTTTTAGGCTGTCAATAATATTTTATTTAGTTATTGACCTAATCAAATGCCTGCGATATAATCCAATTAGGTAAACACCAAATTAGATTCCGGAGGTATCCTAAATGGATAGGACATCACCATTAAAAGCCATTGCCGATGAAACGCGAATGAAGATTCTGACGCTGCTCTTGGAACATAATTGTTGCGTACGGGCATTGGCAAGGAACCTTGAGTTATCGGAAGCCACTATATCACAGCACTTGAAAATATTACGGGAAGCAGGATTGATTTCTGGCGAAAAGCACGGCTATTTTATGCACTATGATGTGAAACGCTCGGTATTGCGTGAGTTGGCCGAAGAGATTATAGCGTTGGCGTCTATAGAGCGCGAAACCTGCACTCCGGAAAAAGGCAGGTGCCTTTCATCTGAACAAGAAAAATGCCATGTCAAAGGTGAATGCATTGATGGCACCGAAAATCTTTGCCATGGCTCTATTCCTGATGATAAGGAGGACATGCATCATGGACATTGTAAATGTCACAAACCTTAAAAAGACTTATGGAGATTTTGCAGCAGTAAATGGAGTGGATTTTTCTATAGGCCAAGGCGAGATATTCGGATTTTTAGGCCCGAACGGTGCGGGCAAAACGTCAACCATCAATATGATGATCGGTCTGGCGAAGCCGACTGAGGGCACCATAATTATAAAAGGAATCGATGTAAGAAAGCAGGTGAAAAAAGCACAATCCATCATGGGAATTGTGCCGGATGAAAGCAATCTGTATGATGAACTGGACGGCTTTGAAAATCTTTGTTTTTGTGCTTCCCTATATGGTATGAGAAAAGAAGAGCGGGAGTCTAAAGCAAAACAACTTTTAGATGAGTTTCGTTTAACCGAAGCGGGCAAGCGCCCTTTTAAAGCATACTCAAAAGGTATGCGACGCAAGCTGGTCATTGCAGCAGGCATCATTCATTCGCCTCAAATCTTATTTCTTGATGAGCCGACAACTGGCATTGATATTGAAAGCGCACGACAAATACGTGAGTTGATCGTTGAATTGAAGAATCAAGGTACTACGGTTTTTATCACCACGCACTATATAGAAGACGCGGAGCGTATTTGTGACCGCATCGCATTTATAGTATCAGGCAAGATAATAGCTATAGGCAGCATACCCGAATTGATGGAAAGCATATCCCACGGTTATATGATACGGCTTTCGGCAGAAGAAAGCATCATGAAATATGCAGCTGATTTGCAAGCTCGTTTTGAAGGTTGCAACATCAAGGCAAGTCAAAATAATTCGCTCGTGTTGGCATCGCAAAATAGGATACCCTTGCTCCCCGTGATACAATATTTTGATGAAAAGGGAGTTTCAATTTACGAAGCAAGGCAATTGAGCCCTACGCTGGAAGATGTATTTGTAAAAGTCACTGGGATTGAGGCAGAGAAGTTGGAAAAGGAGAAGGAAAAAGGAGTTGCTGGCAAATGAAAAGCTGGATTGCATTTTGGAGCATCTTAAAAAAGGACATTCAAAATTACTATCTGAAACCGCCTAATATAAGCTGGGGCATTATTTTCCCTTTATCGTGGACCCTTATGCAATTTATCCGCTCAGGCAGCTTGAATATCATAGAGTTTTTGCCTGGCTTAATGTCCATGAGCATACTGTTCGGAACCACATCCATGCTTGCCGTGACCATCACCTTTGAACGCAAAGGACGCTCTTTCGAACGCCTTTTGTTGGCTCCCATCAGTCTGAATACGATGGTGCTGGCGAAAATTACAGGGGCTGTGCTTTTCGGAATTTTAAATGCTTTTATTCCCGCCGCGGTCGCAGCTTTTTTTGCTGATCTCACCGGAGTAAACTGGGGCGTCGTTCTTCTGGCTGTATGTTTAATCTCCATAACTTCAACGCTGCTCGGCTTGCTAATTGCAGTTTCTGCAAAAGAGGTATTCGAGGCACAGACCTTTTCAAACTTTTTCCGTTTTCCAATGCTTTTTCTTTGCGGTTTATTTATTCCAATTCATGAGTTGCCTGCATTTTTCAGGCTTCTTTCATACTGCTTGCCGCTCACCTATGGTACAGATATTCTAAACGGTGCAATCGCTCAAACAAATACCATGCCATCATTGTTATGTATTCCTGTTCTTTTAGCCTTTGCAGTATTCCTATTTGTAATTTGCCGGTACAATATTAACCGCAAATGGATTTTATAAAAAATATACGATATTTGCAAATCCAATTTATATGGGCTAAATTATTCTCTTGGTTTTTCATTAAAATTAACTTCTTTTTGTTGCTATAGCGACTTAAACAACTCCATTACTTCTAAAGTCCTCTCTCATATTGATATGGCCACGGAATTTCCTCTCTCAGCTCCTTGGCTGAGTTGAGCGGAAAATATGGATTTCTCAGCAGCTCCCGACCCATGAAGACCATATCCGCCCTTTCATTTTGCACTATCTCCTCTGCCATTGCAGCTTCAGTTATCAATCCGCCCGCTATAACACATAATCCGGTTATTCTCTTTATGGTTTCTGCGAATTTTATCTGATATCCCGGATAAACCTTCATCTTCACAGGCACCACTGCTCCGGAGCTTACATGAACAATATCAACGCCTTCCGACTTAACCATGTTAATTATTCCCGCCAGATCAGTGTCGTGATTTCCTCCTTCAGCATAATCCTCCGCAGACACCCTCACAGCCAGAGGCTTTGATGACGGCCATACCGTTCTTACTGCCTGTATGATTTCCTTAAGGAATCTTGCCCTGTTCTCAAGGCTTCCTCCATATTCGTCGGTTCTGCGATTCGATAAAGGTGACAGGAATTGGTTTATCAAATACCCATGGGCTCCATGAATTTCTATCAAATCAAACCCTGCTTTATAAGCCCTGGATGCAGCTTCCTTGAATAAATCCACAGTCTCCCTTATATCTTCTTTGGTCATCTCAACAGGCGTCTTGTAGCTTTCATCAAAGGCTATGGAGCTTGGTGCTATGATCACATCCTCATCAGCTCCGCATTTTCTCCCTGCGTGATTTATCTGTATACCAATTTTAGCTCCATGCTTTTTTACTTCCTCCACTATTTTGCTCAAGCCTTCGATCTGGGAATCATTCCAAAGTCCAAGGTCCCTGTCTGATAATCTCCCTCTTGGCTCAACCGCTGTTGCTTCAATGATTACTAATCCTACGCCCCCTATGGACCTGGTGGAATAATGGATAAAATGCCATGAATTTGCCTTGCCCTCGCTGTCTGAGCTATACATGCACATTGGGGGCATGACAATTCTGTTTCTCGACTCTAGATCCTTAATCTTTACGCTTGAAAAAAGCTTTGGCATAAGCAACAATCTCCTTTCATTTCTCTATTTTTTACATACCTCATATATGTCATTCCTGAGATGTTTTAACAAGGGCAGCTCTTTTCTAACCTTTTGAACCATATCCAAATCCAGCTCACCATAGAGGATGTATTCTTTTTCATCTGCTTCCTTTATTATAGCTCCCCATGGATTTGCAATACATGAATGTCCGTAAGCATGGTAAGTAAAATCTAAGTTTCTCGAGGAAGATGCTGCAATAAAATATACCTGGTTATCAAGTGCTCTGGTCCTGACTGTTATCTCCCAATGAGCAGGGCCTGTGGTCATGTTAAAGGCGGCAGGTATTACTATTATTTCGGCTCCTGCTTTGCACATAAGCCTTATCAGCTCCGGGAACCGCATATCATAGCATATGGCCACGCCTACTTTGCAATACTCGGTATCAAATACGGTTGCTTCCTGCCCGTACCCTAAAACATCCGATTCCTTGAATCTTACTCCGCCTTCAACATCAATATCAAACAGATGCATCTTCCGATGCTTTCCTATAAGCTTCCCTTCCTTGTCAAATGAATATGAAGTATTATATATGGCATCTCCATCCTTCTCCGGTATTGAGCCTCCAATTATGCATACTCCCAGTTCCTTTGCCAGATGGGACAGCATATCTGAAGTATCTCCCGGATAAGCTTCTGCAAATACAGGAAAATACTTAGTGTCATAAGGGCAGTTGAACATTTCAGGCAAAATCACAATATTGCTGCCACATCCTGCTGCTTCTCTTATCATATTTTCTGCCTTTTGAAGGTTTATATTCTTGTCTAATTCAACCTGCATCTGGCATATGCCTACTTTTACATTTCTCATAGAATACCTCCTTTATGCTGTGCTTGTAATAAAAAAAATTATAGATTGCTAGTACTTTTGAATTTCCAGTAAGTCTTCAATTCTTTCTGTAAAATATTTATATGAATCATAGACACCCTGATTATAAAATTCCGGGGCTAATTTATCTGTAAAGAAATCTAATATCATCGTCGAAGCCAAATCACCTAAATCCTCTCCCCTCTCTTTCAGAAAGTAGTTCTTGATCAAGGATATCATGTGATCCCTTTTCTCTTTGCTTAACTCTATTTTCTTACTCATGCTCCCCCTCCTTACATAACATTATACAATATATAAATTTATCAGAGTTTAATGAAGCCCATAGCATATACAAAACATATACGCTATGGGCTTCATTGGCTTTATTAATGCCCGCATCCTCCGTGATGGCTGCAGCAGCTGCTGACTGCAAATTCAGGCAATTGGTTTTTCTTGAAAAGATCAATATTTTCCGATACTGTTCCTTCCTTTACCTTATAGACTTTTACCCCCTGATTGTTCAGCTTTGTCAATGCCCCTGCTCCGATACCTGCTACCAGGATGGCATCTATCTTTTCTCCTCCAAGGGCCTTTAGCGGCTGGCACATCCCATGCTCATGATGCAAATCTCCATTGTCGATCACCTTCATTTTCTGATCATTCAAATCATATACAAGGAAGAAAGGGGCTGAGCCGAAATGATTATAGGCGACACTTTCCAATCCTTTATTTTCTTCCACAGGAATACATACCTTCATATTTATTCTCCTTTCAACGTTTATGGTTTTTACAGCATCTTGCTTTTCTTGATGAGCATAATACTTCACAGTCATCGGGAATATTCAAGTCATGATTAAAAGCTATGGATGAATTATCATCCCTCAATTGGTTTATAAATTCTATAATTTGTGATAAAACCTGCTTCTGAACATCATAATGAACAAAATATCCTGATTTTCTGCCTTCTATCAACCCTGCATCCCTAAGAATCTTCAAATGTTGAGAAACGGCTGCTTCGGAAAGATTCAAATGCCTTGCTACTCCTTTGGCACATATCCTCTTTCTTGAAAGAATTATAAGTATTTTTAGCCTGGTTTCATCCCCAAGGGCTTTAAATAACTGTAGAATAAAATCCATTGTTTCTCCTTTTGATTAAGCATTTACTTAATTAAATAATATATCCCTTAAGTGCTTTTGTCAATTCGTGCAAATGATAAAATCAGAAAAATTTTTTAAAAATTGACCGCACCGAAAAAAGAGTGCCTTTGACGTAGGTAGAAGCAGCTTTGACCAAGAACGGAAGGCGGCTGAACTGATCCGGACTATCATTCATCAAATATGTCCAGGTAGATGATGGCCCTTTTAGGATTTCATCATCCAGTACAACTCCATTTTCATCCGCTTTAGCTCTGTTGAAAATATCTACTATCTCTGAATCTATCTCCATCAACATATTTTCATAGGTCTCAACAGCAATTCTCTGAAATTCATCCAAAGGATTTCTATTTCCTAAAGAAACTAAATGTATCCCTTCTTGCACATAGGATATATAGTCAAGATAATCAGCCCAGCATTTGTCGAAGCCGGATTCCTTTGCCGTCACATAGGTAATATCACAAGAATATGCTTCCTGCCTTTTCTCTATGCTCA
>DPSW01000249.1:0-13329 GCA_003527145.1 Clostridiaceae bacterium
GCGGCAGAAGAAAATTATGAGGAAATAAAGGCGGCCTTAGAGGGCGCGGATATGATTTTCGTTACAGCGGGTATGGGCGGAGGTACAGGGACAGGTGCTGCTCCTATTGTGGCAAAGGTTTCTAAAGAGTTAGGGATATTGACTGTAGGGGTTGTAACTAAACCCTTTGGATTTGAAGGCAAAGTGAGGNNCGAAACTGCAAGCAGAAAAAGGGCTGATGGAGTTAAAAGAGCATGTAGATACACTGGTTACGATACCTAATGACAGATTGCTGCAGATTGTTGATAAAAAGGCATCAATAATGGACGCTTTTAGGATTGCAGATGATGTTCTGAGGCAGGGCGTGCAGGGAATATCAGATCTTATAGCCGTTCCGGGGCTTGTTAATCTTGATTTCGCAGACGTAAAGACAATAATGGCTGACAAGGGACTCGCACATATGGGCATAGGCAAGTCCAGCGGTGAAAACAGAAGTGCCGATGNNATGCTGTTAAACAGGCTATACATAGTCCTCTTCTTGAAACCTCTATTGAGGGTGCGAAGAGTGTGCTCTTAAACATAACAGGGGGTGCGGACTTAGGTATTTTTGAAGTGAACGAAGCTGCAGAACTGGTCTTCCAATCGGCAGACCCGGATGCAAATATTATTTTCGGGGCAGTAATAGATGAAAATTTGAAAGATGAAATAAGAATAACTGTTATTGCAACCGGTTTTGACGAAGTCGGACCAAGAACTTTTTCAGCCGTTGAAGAAGAGATTGTAGTTGATAAAAAAGCTGATCCGCAGAAATCTAATTATAAGAATGATGATATCGATATACCGCCTTTTTTAAGAAACAGGTATAAATAAGAAAACTGGATGAACTCCAGTTTTTTTTATGCTATTGATCAATAAATTGTAAGCATAAATAAGCCATATAAAAATATACATATATTATACATAATTTTTGAGTGGTGGTATTTTATGCTAAAGGTATATATTGATTGGGGCTATGGAATGGGCAATGAAATTTTCAGCAGCTACCCGATAGGGGAAAAAGTATTAAAAAAACTTGAGGTGATAGGCATTCAAGCTAAGATCAGACCAGAGGGTATGAAAAAAATAAGTCTTGAGGAAAGGATTAGTAAAATCCGTGAATCACAAGCTCAAATATTGATTTCTATAGATTCAAACTGGTCTGAGAACGCAAATCAAAAAGGTGTTGAAACATATTACAATACGGCAAGTAAAACAGGAGATTTACTCGCTAAAAAGGTTCAAAGAGAGTTGATCAAAGCTACAAATTTTTACAATAGAGGAATAATCGGATGTGATTCTAAAACAAACAATGAAATAACCACGCTTTTGAGAGTTAACGAAACATCTATAGCTTCTTTGATTGGCTTTTCTTCAAATCCCCATGAGAGATTACAAATTGAGCAGGACAAATTTAAAGAGCTTATTTCTGATGGTGTCTTAAAGGGTATAAGCAGATATCTCAATATTAACAGCGTTCTTAGCCCGAAATGTATTTTTATGTAGATTTATAAAATGTACTTTTTTATTTCGACTACCAAAAATGACAAATATTTTTCTCACATATTTCTATAATTATTATAGTGGCTCAAAATATATACTGCTGATATGAGCTTAATCCTCCGGGCTGTATGCGGGAGATAATTCTAAAGAATAAATGAATTATGAACTCCATCTAAATTAAGAATACTGTTAATAAAGGTTTGTGGGAATATGATCCAATATGTATATGGCGATGTAATATTTGTGGAAAATTTAGTGATGAACTGTATAATACTGTTTAGCACAGCTAAACTCACCAGGAGCCGGTATAAGAAGTTGAATATTTTTTTGGCTTCTATAATAGGGTCTGTTTATTCTGTTTTTTACTATTTTCCTGGCTATGAATATCTTTATACCTGGTTTTTAAAGCTTATATTCTCACTATTCATAATCGCTTTGGCTTTCACTCCATATAACTTAAAAGAATTCGGAAGAGCTATAGCAGTATTTTATATTGTTTCTTTGATATTTGGCGGAGCAGCCTTTGGTGTTTTTTATTTCATCAATGGGATTAAGTTTTCGTACCAGGGTATATTTTATATGGAGAGCTTTCCGGTTAAACTTCTCTTTGCTTCTATTTTATCAGCATATATAATAATAAAAATTTCCTGGGGTTATATAGTCTCAAAGATCAGACGAGAAAAAATATTAATGGATGTTTCGGTACTTCAAGAAAACAAGAAAATTTATTTAGTGGCATTAGTCGACACCGGCAATTCACTTACTGATCCTATAACAAATTTGCCCGTATTGATAGCAGAATACGAAATTGTAAAAGAGCTTTTGCCGGAAGAAATTCAGAGGATTTTTGAAGAAAACAAAGATAATAATTTGAATGTAATAGCATCGGTCTTATCAAAATCTGAATGGATGACAAAATTCAGATTTATACCATTTAAATCCTTAGGCAATGAGAATGGTATGCTGATCGGATTTAAACCGGATGCTATCAACGTTGAAGACAAAAACACAAAAAAAAATATCAAGGATATTATTATTGCAATATATAATAAAAAACTATCCAAAGACGGCGAATATAACGCTTTACTACATCCTGACATATTAAGCTATTATAATGGGGGGAAAAACAGTGCATAAAATATTTAGATTATTGGCCCTTCAACTTATACTATTGATTATAAGAATAAAGCAGCATATTAAACCCACTGATGAAGGCTGGATCCACTACATAGGAGGTAATGAAGCGCTGCCTCCTCCGCTGGATATTGATGATGAAATAATTTGGATATCAAGGCTTAACGAGGCAGGAAGCAATGCCAGAGCAGTGTTGATAGAAAGAAATTTGAGGCTGGTAGTTTACATAGCAAGAAAGTTTGAGAACACAGGTATCGGTGTGGAGGATTTAGTTTCAATCGGAACCATAGGCTTGATAAAAGCGGTAAACACCTTCGATCCGGATAAAAAAATCAAACTGGCAACATATGCATCACGCTGCATCGAAAATGAAATATTAATGTATCTGCGGCGAAATAGTAAGGTCAAATCAGAAATTTCATTTGATGAACCCTTAAATATCGATTGGGATGGAAATGAATTGCTGCTTTCGGATATATTAGGCACTGATAATGATTTGATATACAGATATCTGGAAGATGAGACGGATAAGGAATTACTGGATTTGGCTTTGAGAAAATTAAATGAAAGAGAAAAAAGGATAATGGAGTTAAGGTTTGGTTTAAATGATGGTGTGGAGAAAACTCAAAAAGAAGTAGCAGATATGCTGGGAATTTCTCAATCCTATATTTCCAGGCTGGAAAAAAGAATAATAAAGAGGCTGAAAAAGGAAATCAATAAAATGATATAAAGCTTTTGCAATCCAGATGGGAATCTGGATTTTTTTTTAGTGATCAATGAAGGCATTTATGTGAATAAAAATGATAGCTATGGTAATAATTTAAATGTCAACAATAAATAAAGGGTGTGCCTGAATTATGATTAATAAGGTTGAAATATGCGGTGTGAATACTTCAAANNTCAAAGCTTCCGGTTTTGTCAAATGCTAAAATGATGGAGCTTCTAAAGAAAATACGGCAAGGTGATATGGAATCCAGAGAAGAGTTTATAAAATGCAACCTGCGATTAGTTTTAAGCGTAATACAAAGATTTAATAACCGTGGAGAGTATGTTGATGATCTATTTCAGGTTGGTTGTATTGGCTTGATCAAGGCCATCGATAATTTTGATTTAGATCAAAATGTCAGGTTTTCTACTTATGCAGTTCCGATGATAATAGGCGAGATAAGAAGATATTTGAGGGACAATAATTCTATAAGGGTAAGCAGATCCTTGAGAGATATAGCCTATAAAGCTCTGCAGGTGAGAGATAAGTTGATCAATAAGCATTCAAAGGAGCCTACAGTATCAGAGATAGCTAAGGAGCTTGATTTGCCGGTAGAGGAAGTTGTATTTGCATTAGATGCCATACAAGATCCTTTATCGTTATTTGAACCCATATATCATGATAATGGCGATGCCATTTATGTTATGGATCAAGTTGCCGATGATAAAAATAAAGATGACAATTGGGTGCAAAGCATAGCTCTTAGCGAAGCCATGAGGCGGTTGAACGATAGGGAGAAATTGATATTGAATTTAAGGTTTTTTCAAGGCAGAACCCAGATGGAAGTAGCGGAAGAAATAGGAATTTCTCAAGCTCAAGTATCTCGCTTAGAGAAAACTGCCCTAAGTCATATGAGAAAATATATTTAAGAAGGCTGCCAAAAGGCAGCTTTTTTAATATATTTACGTGTTCTATTTCTAATACATGTCTTATATATTTATATAAGACATGTATTAGAAATGGGGGATTGCAATGTTTAAGGCGTCGGAACTAAGACAAAAGGAGATTATAAATATATCAGACGGTAAAAGGCTAGGCTTTGTATCAGATGTAGAAATAAACATGGAGACGGGCATCATAGAAGCAATAATAATACCGTCGGAAGGCAAATTATTCCGCGTATTATCAAAGGACAATGATATTTTAATACCATGGACAGAAATTAAGAAGATAGGGCTGGATGTGATATTGATAGATAAAAATCCATAGCAGAATATGCATAACAGCGTAAAAACAAGTAAAAAAAAAGAAGGATAAGATAATTTCACCAAATCAAGCTAAAATCACAGTTAATTGCTATATAATGTATAGTATAATATTTCTATATACTATATATTGTTTAAATGAGCTTTAAGTACTACAATAATAAGCGTTTTTTCATCTTTTTTTTACAACATTTTTGGCTTATTATGAATAAAATATGTGAGGAGGAATTCCTGTGAAGTGTCCCTATTGCGGTTGTAATGAAAGCAAGGTTGTTGATTCAAGGCCTGCAGATGAATATACAGTAATAAGACGAAGAAGAGAATGTGAAAGCTGTTCAAAGAGATTTACAACCTATGAAAAGGTTGAAGAGATGCCTTTGGTAATTGTAAAAAGAGATGGAAGCCGCGAACTCTATCAAAGGAACAAAATTGTAAATGGAATCCTGAAAGCTTGTGAAAAGAGACCGGTTTCTGTTAAAGATATTGAAGACATGGCAGATAACATTGAAAAAGAGCTGTACAATACGATGGAGAAGGAAATTAACAGCAAGAAGATAGGAGAGATGGTCATGGCCAGATTGAGAAAGCTGGATGATGTCGCCTATGTTCGTTTTGCTTCAGTTTATAAACTATTCAAAGATATCAATACATTTTTGGAAGAGCTCAATAAACTAATGAACGAAGGGTAGGTTGGAATTTTGCTAAAAAAAATAAAAAAAAGAGATGGAAGAATAACAGATTTCACAAAAGAAAAGATTACAAGTGCTATCTTCAAAGCTGCCAGAGCAGTGGGCGGGGAGGATTATGAAACCGCTGAGAGCATAACAGAGAAAGTAATATCTTACTTGATAAAATATAACACTGATGAAGTTCCTGATGTTGAAACGATTCAGGATGCCGTAGAAAAGGTTCTTATAGAAAATGGACATGCAAAGACTGCAAAGGCATATATATTGCATAGATCAAAGAGAACCAGGATGAGAGAAGCAAAAAGTGAATTGATGGATATAGTAAAAGATATTTTAGTTGAAACAAGCAGAGAAAATGCAAATGTAGGCAATTCACCATCTGCTAAGATGCTTCAAATAGCCTCTGCTGCCAGTAAGCAATATTATTTGAATAATGTAATTCCCGAGGAAATGAGCAGGGCTCACATAAATTGTGAGATACATATTCATGATCTTGATTATTATGGCAAAACCTTAAATTGCCTGCAGATAGATTTAACAAAACTTCTCTTAGAAGGCTTCAATACAGGATATGGTTATATAAGACCTCCTAAAAGAATATCAACTGCTGCAGCACAAGCTGCGATTATTCTGCAAAGCAATCAGAATGATATGTTCGGAGGTCAGAGCTTTCCCCATTTTGACAAGACCATGGGTGAGATAATCAGAAAGCTATGTCCTCAAACAAGGGAAGAAGAGGTTTATCAAGCGATGGAAGGCTTGGTTTACAATCTAAATACCATGCATAGCAGAGCGGGTGCGCAGGTACCGTTCAGCAGCATCAACCTCGGGACTGATACCACACCGGAAGGAAGAATGGTGATCGGAGCTATCTTAACCGCTTTTGATAAAGGCCTTGGTAAAGGAGAAAGCCCCATATTTCCGAATCTCGTTTTCCGCTTAAAACGAGGAATCAATTTCCAGCCAGGTGACCCAAATTATGATATGTTCCAGAGAGCCATGGCGGTAGCTTCAAAAAGGATGAACCCTACATTCAGCTTCATGGATTCGTCTTTCAATAGAAAATATGGAGATGAAGTAGCCTATATGGGCTGCCGCACAAGAGTTATAAGCAATAGGCACGGCGAGGAAATCTCTTCCGGCAGAGGAAATATTACACCGGTTACTATAAATCTGCCTAGGCTGGCTATTAAAAATAAAGAAGTTGATAGCTTTTTTAATGAGTTGGACAAGCTTATGGAGCTTTGCAAGGAACAACTCCTTCATAGATTCAATACCATTGCGGCGTTAAAAGTNNTTATGGGGCAAAAGCTTTATATGGGTTCTGAGAATTTGAAGGATGAGGATTCCATCAGGGATGCAATAAAAAATGGAAGTCTGGCTATAGGCTTTTTAGGCTTGGCGGAGGCTTTGATCGCTTTGACGGGAAAGCATCACGGAGAATCGGACGAAGCAATGGATTTAGGCTATAGAATTATTGAAAGGATAAAAGAAAGAACAGATTATTATTCGGATAAATATGACCTGAATTTTGTATGCTATGCGACACCTGCCGAAGGTTTAAGCGGAAGATTCACCAATAAGGATAGAGAGGAGTTCGGTGAAATTCCCGGTATAACCGATAAAAAATATTATACAAATTCATATCATATCCCTGTCGGTTACGATATAAGTATTTTTGAAAAAATACGCCGGGAGGCTCCTTTTCACAAGTTGTGCAATGCAGGGCATATTTCATACATAGAGCTTCAATCATCACCAAATGGCAATAGAGAAGCCTTTGAAAAAATACTTAATCACATGGCTGACTGCGATATGGGATATGCAGGAATTAATTTCCCTATAGACGAGTGCAAAAACTGCGGATATTCAGGAATTATTGAAAAGGATTGCCCAAGCTGCGGCAGTATTGAAATTAGAAGGATTAGGCGAATAACAGGTTACCTGTCTACCATTGACAGATTTAATGATGCCAAAAAATCCGAGCTCCTAGACAGAAGAACGCATTGGAGATGATCGCATGTTTATTAAGGTAGCGGGCCTGGAGAAGGAAAGTATAGTTGACGGAAAAGGCATACGGTATGTTATCTTTGCCCAGGGCTGCCCCCATAAATGCAAAGGTTGCCATAATCCAATAACCCACTCCTTTGATGGTGGAAGTATTTATGAAGTTGATGAGCTTGTCAAAGATATACAAAGCAATGCTTATATTGACGGGATAACTTGTTCCGGGGGAGAATGCTTTGAACAGGCGGAAGCTTTTGCATTTATAGCAGAGAAAACAAAGTCCATGGGTAAGGATGTATGGGCGTATTCAGGCTATGAATATGACTATATCATCTCACATAAGGAAGAAAAGCCTTTTTGGAAAGAACTGCTGGGAAATGTTGACGTATTGGTTGACGGACCATATATTGAAGAAAAGAAGGACTTATCACTATGTTTTAGAGGCTCATCGAACCAGAGAATAATTGATATAAAAGAAAGCCTGGCAAAGGGAAAAATTGTTTTGATGAATCTTTAAATTCTATATTGACAAAAAAATATAAGGCGCTTATAATTAAATCATACTATAATACTCGGAATTAAATATATAAGGGCTATGATTGGAAAGTGTAGGTATGTAGTTGCTTTTAAAGAGAGAGATTGTCCAGGCTGCGAGCAATCTTAAAAGCATTTGCCGAAAGTGCCTCCAGGAGCTTTAGGCCGAAATTTATTAGGCTGTTACGGATGCATCCGTTATAAGTGCTCAGGTATGATGGTACCTATGAAGTATTTTAAGAGTGGAACCGCAGAATAAAACTGCCTCTTAGTAGGAATATATTCCTATTAAGAGGCTTTTCTGATGTGCAGAAAGATTTGGTTTTTTAATATACCATTGACTTAAAAGCCTGTACCATCAGTGCATGGGCTTCAAATGATCCCCTACAATAAATATTAGAGGAGAGGTATAATGTTTAAAAATTTTAATGAAGACATTTCGGCTGTAATGGAGAGAGATCCTGCCGTAAAAAGCAAACTGGAAGCCCTGTTATGCTATCCGGGGCTGCACGCAATAATTTTTTATAGGATCAGTCATTTTTTCTATAAGAAAGGCGCCTTTTTGATAGCGAGGCTCATATCACAAGCAGGGAGATTTTTTACAGGTGTAGAGATTCATCCGGGGGCAGTCATTGGCAAAAGGCTTTTTATTGACCATGGAATGGGCATAGTCATCGGTGAGACAACTGAAATCGGAGATGATGTGACTCTATACCAGGGAGTGACGCTTGGCGGAACCGGTAAAGATAAAGGAAAAAGACATCCTACAATCCACAATAATGTTACTATCGGCTCAGGAGCAAAAATATTAGGGCCAATAACCGTAGGCAAAAATGCCAAAATAGGTGCCGGAGCTGTGGTCCTAAGATGTGTTCCCCCAAATACAACAGCGGTTGGAGTCCCTGCTCATACTACCAAAAAGGATAATGAATTGATAAGAATAGATCTAAATCACACAGATTTGCCGGATCCGGTAGAAACCAGGATCAAGGAATTGGAAGAAAGGATAAAAGGTCTGGAAGAAACATTAAGATTTTCGGAAGATTTGAAAGAATCTTGTTGATTATTGATGAGGAAAAAGGCTAATATATTATTGAACGATAATATTTGCATGTTGGAGTGAATGATATAGTATGGCTTTTAAAGTTAACAAGATTGGAACATTGATATACCTTACTATCCCTGCCTTTACAGACACAGGGATAGTAAGGCATTGTTTTACTACGAGACAGGGCGGAGCAAGTGAAGGACTGTATGCATCCCTAAATACATCCCCATATAAGAATGAGCCTGCAGAAATAACTAATAAGAACTTGGACATTATATGCAGTGCTATTGGCATAGATTCTAAAAAGCTTGTTATGACAAAGCAAACACACGGCGCTGATGTAAGGGTCGTAAATGAAGGCTCTATACAGAATAAACCTGTCAATGGCTATGATGCCCTAATAACGAATCTGCCAAATATTCCTCTTATAACCTTCTATGCAGATTGCGTGCCTATATTTCTTCTTGACCCTGTCAATAAAGCGATAGGGCTGGTTCATTCGGGCTGGAGGGGTACAACTCTCCATATTGCGGAGAGGACTCTGGAAAAAATGAAAGCTTACTATGGAACGAAGCCGGAGAATTGTCTTGCAGCTATTGGTCCTTCTATAGAAAGAGATTGCTTTGAAATAGGCGAGGATACTGCAGAAATATTTAAGCAAAGTTTTGAAGGCTATGACAGCATTGTCTTCCCGAAGAAAAACGGCAAATACTTGGCAGATTTGTGGAGCGCAAATATGCAAATGCTCATAAAGGCAGGTATGAAGAAGGAGCTCATCACCGAAAGCAAGATGTGCACTAAATGTAATAGCGGTTTATTTTACTCTTACAGGAGAGATAATGGACAAAGCGGGAGTCTCTCAGCTATTATGGAGCTTAATTATTAAAGGAGTGAATTTATCAGCATGAAGGTATTGATTATTGAAGACGATTACAATATACAGGAGCTGCTAAGATATAATCTGGAAAACAGCGGGTATGAGGTTATTGTTGCAGAGGATGGCAACGAGGGTTTTCAAAAGGTGTTGGATAATACGCCGGATGTCATTTTGCTTGATATAATGATACCTGGTGCTGACGGTTTGGAAGTTTGCAAGATGATAAGGGCTAATGAAAAAGTAAAGAAGATACCAATACTTATGGTCACTGCTAAAAGCGAGGAATTGGATAAAATTTTAGGTTTAGAGCTGGGGGCCGATGATTATATAACTAAGCCCTTCAGCATNNAGCTATTATGAGAAGGCTTAATGAAAGCAAGGATTCTTTGGAAGAAAAAGCGGAGAAAGGCAAAATTAGATTTGGAGACCTGGAAATTGACGAAGAAAAATATGAGGTAAAAAATAACGGTAAAAAGGTAACGCTTACATTAAAAGAATTTGAATTGTTGAAAATGCTGGCAGAAAACCCCGGAAGGGTGATGACAAGAGATTATCTGCTTGATGCCGTATGGGGTTATGAATATGGCGGAGAGACGAGAACGGTAGATGTTCATATAAGGCATCTGAGGCGAAAGCTTTGGGGAGATGAAGGGGAAGGAATGATAAAGACTATAAGAGGCGTAGGATATAAATTTGATGAGCCGGGTGATCTATGATGCAAAAAAAAATTTTTCTCAATCTGTATTATGTGCTCTTGATCGGTATTGTCATCAGCGGCTTATTATCATATACTACCATTGAATCTACATACAATAAAGGTGTTGAAGACAAACTCATATCCAATGCCTATTTGACTGCCGAGATCATTACCCAGAGGATAAACGAACATGGCTATGACAATATTAATGATTATATAAAAAAAATAAAGACCTCTGATGAAATAAGGATCACATTGATTGATACAGATGGCACCGTATTGGCAGACACATATGAGGATCCGTCTAAGATGGAAAATCATAGAGAACGTTCTGAAGTCAAAAAAGCGATAAATGGGATAAGCGCTCTTGAAAAAAGATACAGTGCTACCATAAAGGCTAGCTACTTATATTATGCTTTACCGGTGAAAGTGAATATGGGAAACAGCTATATCGTTAGATTGTCAATGCCGTTGAGAGATATTGAAGCGATCAAAAAGAGGTACTTGGCAAATCTGCTGGTAGCTTTTGGGTTTGGCCTGGCAATAGCTTTGATCATCGGATATAATACGTCAAAGAGAATAACCAGGCCTTTATCCCAGATCACACAAATGTCTGAGGAAATATCTAAAGGGAAATTTGATTTGAAGCTGGCAGTTGAAGGAAAAGACGAGATAGCAAAGCTGGCAGGCTCAATAAACAATATGTCAGAGCAGCTTCAATACTATATTAATGGGTTAAACAGAAGAAATGAGGAAATGGAAGCCATACTTAGCAGCGTAATAAATGGAATAATAGCCATAGATAATCATCAAAAAATACTCTTTATAAATAAATATGCAAAAAAATTGTTGGATATTGAGGAAGAGGACTTGAAAGGCCAGCATATCATCTATGTATTGCGGAATCATCAGATCAATCAATATTTAAAAAACTCCATTGAGAATAAGAAGTTTGAAGAGATCGAAGTGATATTAAACTATCCACAAGAAAAAAACATAAAGCTGTATACTAACCCTATCATGGAACATGAAGGGACGGGTACCATCGGCATAATAATAACCTTGCAGGATGTGACTCAGATAAGAAAGCTGGAAAGAATAAAGAGTGAATTTGTTGCAAATGTATCACATGAGCTGAAGACTCCGCTGACTTCTATAAAGGGTTTTATTGAAACCCTTAAGGAAGGCGCTGTAAAGGATGAGAATACGGCTCTTAAATTTTTAAACATTATAGACTACGAAGCAGAGAGGCTTACCAATTTAATTACCGATATACTTGTGCTTTCCGAACTGGAAAACAAAAAAGAAAGAACCGCTCAAGAGAAATTTAGTATTGAAACGTCAATAGGTGAGGCTATTATGATCTTTAAGTCTCAAGCAGAAAAAAAGAATATAAAAATTGAGAAAAACATAGAGGAAGACATAGGCTTTTTATTCGGGTCCAGAGATAAATTTAAACAGATGATAATAAATCTTATCGATAATGCAATAAAGTATTCCGGTGAAAACAGCAAAGTAATGATCGAGGCGCTGGTTGAAGATGATAGGAAAGTTATCTCGATAAAGGATTTTGGAATAGGGATTCCCGAGGAAAGCATACCAAGGATTTTTGAACGCTTCTATAGGGTAGATAAAGCCAGATCAAAGGCAATATATGGAGGCACTGGATTAGGACTTTCGATCGTAAAACATATTGCCATCAGTTTTGGAGCAGAAATTGCAGTAGAAAGCCAGCCTGGAAAAGGCACTAAATTTAAAATAAAATTTCCATAGGTAAAAAAAGAGTCTTGATGACGAGCATCAAGGCTCTTTTTTAATAAATATATTTAACATGGATTTAACAATACCTTTATAGCGGCTTAACATAGCTCTATTATCATTTAATTGTAATAAAGAAGAGGAGGAATAAACTTGAAAAAATCAAATATTAAAGGAATTTTAAGCTTAGTACTTACAGCGGGATTAATANNGAACCAACTCCAGAACAGCCTAAGGAACCGGAAAAACAAAGCATCGTAATAAACGGCTCTACCTCAGTACAGCCTTTGGCTGAAGAACTGTCAAATGCATTTAAATCTAAAAACCCCAATGCAACTATCGATATACAAGGAGGAGGCTCGGGTGTAGGGATCAAATCGGCTGGGGACGGCGTGGTTGATATCGGAATGTCATCCAGAGATTTAAAGCCTGAAGAAAAATCATTGAAAGAATTTAAAATTGCCATCGACGGCATCGCGGTTATAGTACACCCTGAAAATGGCGTAAAGGATTTGACCGTTGATCAGTTGAGAAAAATATACACAGGAGAAATAACAAACTGGAAGGAAGTCGGAGGAAAAGACGCTAAAATCACAGTTGTGACCAGAGAAGAAGGCTCAGGAACCAGAGGAGCATTTATAGAATTGGTAAAGTTGGAAGTGACTGAAGGAGATAAGAAGGTAGACAAAACTTTAGCCTCAGCAATAACCCAAGGTTCTACAGGTGCTGTTATGACTACTGTAGCAGGTGATGCCAATGCGATAGGCTTCGCTTCCTTCGGAAGCGCTAAAGACAAAACTGATATAAAGCTTATAAGTATCGATGGATCTGAATGCAATGAAGAAAACATATCCGCAGGATCTTATAAGATATCAAGACCTTTCTTGATGCTGACCAAGGATGAGCCGGCAGGACTTGCAAAAGCTTTCCTTGACTTCATATTGAGCGCTGAAGGGCAGGGAATTGTTGCTGAAAATAATTATTTGAAAGCTGTTAAATAGTTGATATATTATCAAGATACTTAGCGTAGCTAAGACTCCTGCTTAATTTTAGGCAGGAGTCTTAGTCGTGATTGTTTATCACTGAACTAACCCGC
>DPSW01000249.1:13344-13557 GCA_003527145.1 Clostridiaceae bacterium
AGTCCAGTATGGACTCGACTAATATTCAGTGGGGGTTGAACCCCCCTCTGAATGAAGTCTAGTTCAACAAGGAAGCGACTCATATTTTTAAAGAAGGGAAAGAGCCTGATGAGAACTAGTGAGAGAATTATAGAAAAACTACTCCTTATCTGTGCCGGTATAGCAGTATTGGGAGTAGCTCTTATAGCCGCATTTATTTTTGCGGAGGGCTGG
>DPSW01000397.1 GCA_003527145.1 Clostridiaceae bacterium
CGTGTGGGTTCGAGTCCCACCTTCGGCACCAAGACGGAACCCAGATGAAATCTGGGTTCCTTGTTTTTTCTAGGTTTTATCTGGGTTTTCGCTCTTGTCGTTTAGTAAACTTTACTTGAAAAGTACATAAAATTCTATTATATCGGAACACAAACCGCCACGCACGCACTTGCCACAGGACTACCCACACGATATAATACCCCCCATTAAATACAGGAGGAAATCTATGGCGACAAAAGCGACACTATGTGCGGTATAAAAACAGGGAGATTAACAAAGCGCAATTGGCCGCCATACTGAACATAACAAGGCCCACGTTAGATAAATTGATAAAGAAGATTAATATTTAACCCATAGTATTCGACCAAAAACGTCAACTTGTACCATAACTAGATAAGTTGTATAATAATAGTATTAGACGCTAATAGTCACCAGCTTTGCCTTTCCAATTTTCACTACATATCATTTATAATACTAAAGGAAGGTTTTTATGGCTTTAGCTAAATGGTATAAAATTGATTTTCACACTCATACGCCCGCAAGCACTTGCTTTCCCAATAAAGCTATAACTGCTGACCAATGGTTGGAAGCGGCAAAGAGTTCTGCGATGAATGCTGTTGTTATTACAGACCACAATTCAGTTTCTTTTTTGAGAGATATTGAAAAGGTTAAAGCGAACTACGAGGAAGAAAATAAGTTTAAGGTGTTCTATGGGATTGAACTTTGCGTATCTGCTGAGTTTACACACATATTAATTATTTTTGATGATATTCTCCCGTTAACAACAATAGAAGATGCTATCATTAGTGACCTCGGTTTAGTTCGAGACGATTGGAATAAAACAGAAGTTAATGTTAATGAAGATAGATTAGGAACGCTCTATAATAAACTTAAAAACCATATCTTTATTATTCCCGCCCATTTTGCAAGCAATAAAGGTTTAGGCAAAGCTAACATAAATGCGATAAAAAAATTAAATAAATTAGTCGATTTCTCAGCTTATGAGGTTAGAAATCATGCTGATTTTGAAGAGTTCCAAAAAAACTTCAAAACGAGGCAATTAACTCCGCCGCATTAATATGTGGGTCAGACAATCCGTCGCTAGCAGATGAAGCAATGCACTCCGTTGAAGGATTTGGGAAAATGTTTACATGGGTTAAGCTATCTAAGCTTAATTTTGAAGGCCTTAAACAAGTTTTTATAGACCCGGAATATCGATGTATTAATTATTTGAATTTAGTAGCACAAGATTNNGTAGAAGGTTTTAAGCATTTAGCTGACCTAGATTTACGATTTGCCCCCCACCTCAATTGTATAGTTGGAGGGCGCGGTACTGGGAAATCTACAATTGTCGAAGCTATGCATATGGGGTTAAACTCTAAAGCGGACAATAAACTAATTAATGCAACGTTAAATAAGGACGGTAAAATCAGAACTTACTATAATTTCGGGTCAAATCAACCCTATGGGATTACTGCAATTAAAGGCTCTTCAAAATCTTTATCTTATTACTATGAAGATAATGCTGGTCCAGTTATCGAGCCACCTGAGTTTAAGGTCGATTTCTATGGGCAGAAAGAAATATTCGCTTTGATAGAGGATGATGATGATGTAAATGTACAAAATCAAAGTCCATTAGTCAGACTGATTGATGGAAAGTTGTCATCAGAGACATATACGATAAATGATAGCATTGGTGAAGTAATCTCTCAACTATTGCAATTTTCAGAACAATATGCTAATAGCAAAACGAGAATTAATGAACTTTCCACTGTAAAAGCAGAAATTAATAGAATTGAGGCTATTTTAACTCAATACAAAGCGAGTGGGTTAGATTCTGCGCGCCGAAGTTACGAACAATTAAATAATATGGCAACCANNTATTATGAAACTCTAATGCTTGAATTAGAAAGCAGAACTAAAGAAATAGACTCTTTGTTAGAAAAAGACAAGGAGCAAATAGCCAATTATCCCGAAATAATAAGCTTAGTAGATTCTATAAAACAATCATATGTTTCTATATACAGTTCAACTAAAGATAATAAGGGAAAAGTCCAAGAAAAATTAGTGGATTATAGAAAATTAAAAATATTTGAAGATAAGCAACAAGCGAAGGNNTAAGAATACCGGAAGCGAAGACTTAAAACTCATACAAGATAGATTAGAAACATTAAAATCTAGAGAATTGCAACTTTTGAAGGCAAAAGAAGACCAAGCTGAATTACTTCAAACCATTACTGAAAAAATCAATGACTTTGTAAGTAAACGTTTAGAATTAAGTCAATTGAGAATAAAAGCAACTAGCACGCTTCCAGTTAAGAACATTAAAGTATCTATTTCTCCTTTGGGACACCTAAGTCGGTGGAAGCAAAATTTGCAACGTGAGTTTGGTAAGGAAAGCACTTTTGATTCTCTCTTTGAAGAGTTTACGAATTATACACTGGACCCCAAGAATGATTTTGAAAACTATAAGGGTTTTATAAAATATATACTGACATCTCCTGATGATAGTATACTAAGTTATTTTAAGAAAGATATTAGAGAGTCTCGCTTTCTAAGGCTCTGGGAGGACAAGCAGAAAAAAGGCACTTTAAGTTCATTGATTAAAATCATACCCGAGGATTTAATAAAAATAAAGCTTATTGAAGAATCAAATGAAATTGATATAAATGAGGGCTCCCCTGGGCAAAAAAGTGCTGCTATATTAGCCTTCATTTTGAGTAACGGTGAAAACCCTTTGATAATTGACCAACCAGAAGATGATTTAGATAATAGCCTCATTTACAGTTTGATTGTTCAATCAATCAGGCAAATAAAGACCAAACGTCAAATTATTATTGTAACGCATAATCCTAACATCCCTGTCTTAGGGGATGCTGAGGGCATAGTAATTCTTGAACGCGACTCGAAGGGGAAAGTTGTACTTCGCAACGCTAAAAAGACCGGTTGCCTTGAAGAAAAACTCATTAGAGATGGTATATGTGCAATAATGGAAGGCGGAGAACCAGCTTTTAGAAAGAGAGAGGAAAAGTATTTTTATAGGTAATATGTTATTAGTGATATTTATAAATATTATCGCCACAAAAACCGCCACGTACTAGTTGGATTACTTATATCATCTATGGTTCGTATTTATTCGAGTCCCACCTTCGGCACTAGGTAATGACTCAGTCATTAATACAATGAAAACCTCCAGAATTCTGGAGGTTTTCGCGTTTTTGGGCTTATTTAATGACCTTCCGGACGAACTCTTTTCCTTTCATCTCTCCATTAATATATAAAAGTGAACCCACCTAAACGAATTTGCCCGGGGTAGGTTCATCGGTGGCACAGGGTCAACGTGTTATAACAGTTAGCTAAATAAGCGCGATGGTTCCCTCCTGAACCAACAATAAATAGCCCATTTGGTAAACGGTAAAGATGTAAATCGGAAGGATATTGATCGTTCCATCCACTTGCAATTACAGAAGATTTTAGTCTCTGTAATTTTTCATCACATCTTACTTCTTTTAGTGGTAATGAAAGTGCACATATGTCCGGAGGTTATATCCATGATAATCCATAATCAATAATATGATATGGTTCATAGCGCATATAAAATTTTTGTAATCGTCGTCGTAAAATTATAGGTTATTATTACTAAAAAATGCAATGCAGTATATTCTGTCCTTTATAACCAATAACCATATATACAAATATCGCGCTGGATAAGTTAAGATGGACAACGTAACAGCTACACTGTAGTTAAGTTAATATGAAGGAGGTTCCTATGAACAAACTCAAAAGTTTTGTGGCAGTAGCTACCTGTGCGATATTAATGCTTTGTGCAGATACAACTTTAGCTGCTACTTATAAAGTAGCTCCCAAGGATTCATTATATACTATCAGTCAGTTATTCAATACAACAACGGACAAGCTGGTTGCTAGTAATTCATTGAAAACCATTGAGATACGCCCCGGTCAAAAATTAGATGTTCCGGCAAAGACATATAAAATTAAAAAAGGCGATAAATTATCAAAAATAGCAAAGAAATTTAATGTATCGGTTACAACCATTAAGAAGGCTAATCATTTAACTTCCAGCAAGATAGTAAAAGGAAAGACACTTTTAATACCTGCTGCACAGCCTGCTAGTGCATCCAAAGCAGCAGCAAATCCCACACCGGTATCAAGTTCATCCAAAGCTGTTATTTCTTATACAGCGCCGGAAGTTGATTTGTTGGCCAGATTAATTACTGCTGAAGCAGGAGGAGAATCCTACAATGCAATGGTAGGGGTAGGCGGTGTAGTCGTAAACCGAGTACAAAGCAATGAATGGCCGAACAGTATCAGCGATGTTATCAATCAAGTGGCTGGAGGTTACTATCAGTTCACACCGGTTAAAAACGGTTGGATAAAGAAAGCTGCTACTGATGAAGCAAAAAAAGCTGCAATGGCTGCGATTAACGGCAGCGATACCAGCAAGGGTGCGATGTTCTATTTTGATGATTCTTCAAAAAATCAATGGCTTTGGTCTAAACCGATAACAGTTCGAATAGATCATATGATTTTTGCAAAATAAGATTTTTAAAAGAGGGCATCGCAAAATGGCGATGCCTTCTTTATATATTGTATTATACAACCCAGTAATCACCAAGAATAGGCACCGAAAAGGCTAGAAGAGCACGGCGGCATGTACGGCACAGCCGGTCTGCCCGATATTATCTGCTGCATACGCGGCAGGTTCGTGGCCTTGAGGTCAAGACACCTTCGGACAGGCTCTCTCGGGCGATTTGGCGGCAGCGAAGAAAGGGTTTGAGAGGATTTGCGGTAAAGCAATGAAGAAGGAATTGCCGCAGTGAAACTTGTTTAGTGCACTGTTTTAGCCTATAATCTTTCAATAACCTAATAACAAGATTGGATATTGAAATGGAAAAGCAAANNATTGAGAAGTATGCGCCCTGTTACGTATATGACCAAAAAGTAATTATTGATCAAATTAGGATGTTGAAAGAGGCATTTGCCGGATTCGTGCTGCTATACTCAGTAAAAGCAAATCCCAATATACATGTACTGCAAACAATGAAAGAAGCAGGGCTCGGCACCGACGCAGCCTCTGTCAATGAGGTGGAATTATCTTCAAAGTTGGGACTGGCGAAAGAAGAAATATACTATTCGTGTCCGGGAAAAACAGAGGATGATATCGAGCGTGCAATACAAAAGAGCATAATTGTTGCCGATAGTTTTCATGATCTATTTGTTATAAACGAGGTAGCAAAGAGAAGCGGGCAATTGGCGAAAATAGGATTACGCATTAATCCAAATTTCACGATGACATCAGAAAGCGGAGCGCCAAGCAAATTTGGCGTTGACGAGGAACAGGTATTTCTGAAAGCGAAGGAATTGGGCGACCTGACTCATGTTGCTGTTAATGGAATTCACGTGCATATTCAGTCCCAAATTTTGGACTATAGTATTCTTGGCCGATATTATGAGAAAGTATTTGCTCTTGCGACGCGCTTAAAAGAAGAATTGAAAATGAACATTGAGTTTATAAATTTTGGAAGCGGGGTTGGTATCGTTTATGATTATCAGAATGATATTCCATTAGATTTGGTTTCGCTCTCTAAAAATATAAATAAGTTGGTCATGAAATATAATCAAAAACTAAAAGCAACTTTAATCTTGGAGACGGGGCGTTTTGTTGTTGGGCAGGCCGGTAAATATGTTACTCAAATAATAGACATAAAAAGGTCCAGGGGCAAAACGTTCTATATCGTAAAGAATTCACTGAATGGTTTCATCAGACCTTCTATTGCCTGCCTTGTGAAGAAATACGCTACCAATATTGAATTGTTCCCT
>DPSW01000393.1 GCA_003527145.1 Clostridiaceae bacterium
GACTACTATCGAATCTCCGATCTCAGTAATTTTCTTCTTGAATTCTTCCGGATCCAGAGCCTTGCCCTTTATAAAGAACTCAGTGCAATAACCATATACAATGTCCTCATACACAGGCTTAGCAGCCTGCTCCGGTTCTTCTTCCGCAGCTTCTGAAAGCTGAATAATATCTTCTGAAATAAGATACTGATGCATACCCTTTAAAATATATATTAATCCCTTTCCTCCTGCATCAACGACACCTGCCTGCTTCAATATAGGAAGCATATCAGGAGTGCGGTTTAAGGTTTCATCAGCCTTTTCTATTACTTTCCCAAGAAAATCAGTAGCATTGGCCGTATTTTTCGCTATTTTTANNCAGTATAGTCCCTTCTGTCGGTTTCATAACTGCCTTATAAGCCGTATTTGAGCCCTCCATAAGCGCATTAGCTAAAGCTGGCGCATCTATCTCATTGACATTTTTTAAAGCTTTTGCAAAGCCTCTGAATATTTGAGACAATATTACTCCTGAATTGCCTCTGGCGCCCATCAAAGACCCGTTGGCAACGGAATCGGCTATAGCAGCGACATCCAATTCTTTGGACTTATTGACTTCTTTTACCGCCGAGTTCATTGTTAAGGACATATTGGTACCAGTGTCTCCATCCGGCACGGGAAAAACATTNNGATATTATCATATTTCTAAGATGCAAGCCTTGAATTAAATCTATATGTATATCTGACAAAATTCGAACCTCCTTAATAGAGCTATACTCTAACTCCCTGCACATTAATATTGACTCTTTTTACTTTTAAGCCAGTTAGGTTTTCCAGAGAATATTTTACTTTGCTGATAATGTTGTCTGCCACAACCGATATTCTAGTCCCAAATTCAACAATAATATATAAANNAGAAGAAACCTTAACTCCCTTGCTTAAATTTTCTCTTTTCAGCAGCTCTACTATGCCGTCTTTAGCACTTTTCGAAGCCATACCGACTATTCCATAGCATTCAGTAGTAGCTAATCCTGCTAAGGACGCCAAAACATCGTCAGATATATTTATTTCACCAAAATCTGTTTTCATTTTACCTGGCATTATATCGCCTCCCACTTTTTAAGTATATTTTATATTATATAATTATATTCTTCAACAAATAATATGCTATATACAACGCATTAAATATTCTCCATAGCTGCTATGCTGACTGATAACGATTGCTGTAAAAACTTTTTCACGTTATATATAATAACAAATAACTGGCTTTCAAAGTAAATATTTTATTCATATTATTGCCTTTAGTATAACATATGTGTTAAAATAATAGTGTTTTATTTGAAAGTTAATCTGCCGAAGGAGGTGTGCATATATGGCAAGACAATGTGAAGTTTGTGGAAAGGGTATGCTGTCAGGTAATCAAATAAGCCACTCAAACAGACACAGCAGAAGAGTTTGGCTTCCTAACATTAGAACTGTAAGGGCTTTGGTAAACGGTGTTCCAAAGAGGATTCAAGTTTGTACAAGATGCTTAAGATCCGGTAAAGTGAATAGAGCTATATAGCACAAAAGCGCGGCATCGCGCTTTTTAAAATGCATAGAAAAGTCTAGATTTCCTCAATATGCACTTTCCTATGCATTTCAAGAAAGGCTTCATCAGTTCAAAGCATCGGATGGCAGCCTTTCTTAATTTTTATACAGATAAATCCCGACATAAATCAATGCGATAGCAGAAAGCATTATCCAACCTATAAGGGGCATTGTTACAGCCAGCAAAACTCCAAGGCCTATAGAAAAAATCAAGAGTCCTATCACTTTCTTTTTCTTATAGCTCAAAACATTGTCCCTCCTCATCTACCCGAAAAGAGAATTATATACTAAGTAACATATTGAGGCAATGAGTGCTGTAATAACCGTATACCAGGCCCAAGAAGGCAATACCCTGATCAAAATCGTTCCTGCTAATACAATGCACATGACGCCTGCAAATTTCTTATAGGAATATCCCATATTGACTCCCCCAAAAAATAACCTCTATACTTATATAATACTCGTATAGAGGTCCGATTGTTACTCAATCTTTTGATTTTATAACCAATAAATAGCCTTTTTCTATTTTTATTTCTACTCTTTCTTGATCAAATACATTGCTCGTTCCATATGGATCACCAATCTCCATAACAGCTTCATCCAATTCATACCTGGCCCCGCAAACCTTTATACCTTCTACCCGCGGTGTTAGCGGAAGAAGGGAAAATAGATCTCCGGGCTTGCCTCTTATAGTTATTTTGTCATTTATCAAGTAAATTTCGTTCTGCTTATCTGCAATATACATCTTTATATTCTTATCCAGTCCCAGCTTTAGCAAGGAAATATTGGCCAGAGTATGATCCAGCCTGCTGCCGGTTACGCCTAACAGCACAATCTCACTGGAAAAATCAAGGGCTTTCAGAATACATATATGGCTATCTGTTTTATCTTTATCCCTAGGATATTCCTGTATCTTAATTCCCATGTTCTTGTAATGCTCTAGATAAAAGTCATTTGTGGAGTCAAAATCTCCAATGATCAGATCCGGGCATATGCCCATTTTATATGCGTGTCTTGTGCCGCCGTCGGCACATATTATATAATCCGTATCTTTAATAATATCCATGCTATATTTATAATCTGTGACCTGTCCATTACAGATTATTGCGGTCTTCATTATTCAGCCTCATCTGCCTTTTTCATGAGCCAAATTGTCTCTTTTATACTATCCGAATTAAATATTGCTGAGCCCGAAACTATAATTTCAGCTCCGCAATCGCACACTTTTTTAATATTGTCCAGTCCAATTCCTCCGTCCACTTGGATGGGTATATATCTATTCTTTTCACTAAGATATTCACTTGTCAAGGAAATTTTATCGTAAATGGCCGGAATAAACTTTTGCCCTCCAAAGCCTGGGTTGACCGACATAATCAATACCATGTCCAGATCATCCAAAAGATGCTCAAGAACTGAAATCGGTGTTGCAGGATTTAAAGCTAAGCCAGCCTTCACTCCCTCATTTCTTATCATCTGGAGCAGCCTGTGCAAATGCTTTGATGCTTCAGCATGTACGGTTATTATCTCAGCTCCGGCCAATACAAAATCTTTTATATACTGTTCCGGATTGTCAATCATCAAATGCACATCAAAAACCAGATCAGTCACTTTTCGCAGACTTTTAACAACGGGTGCTCCTATAGTTATGTTAGGGACAAAATGACCATCCATAACATCGATATGAAGCATATCGGCTCCAGCCTCTTCAACAGTTTTAACATCCAAAGACATATTGGCAAAATCGGCAGACAGTATGGATGGCGCAACTTTTATCAATTTAATACCTCCTATTTTTCATTAATTCACACAGAATTTGTATATAATGTTCATATCTTATGGAATTGATGTTTCCTTCATCAACAGCCTGTTTTACCCCACATTCAGGTTCTTTATAATGCCTGCAGGATGGAAATCGGCAATTTAAATACTCTTGGAATTCTGGGAACAGGTACTGAAGCTCAGCTTCATCAATATCTACTAAATCAAAGGCAGTAAAGCCGGGTGTATCAACGACCATACCTCCAAAAGCAAGCTTGATCAACTCTGCATGTCTGGTTGTATGAGTGCCCCTTTCGGTTTTATGACTCAAATCACCGATTTTTAAATACAACCCTGGATTGATAG
>DPSW01000229.1 GCA_003527145.1 Clostridiaceae bacterium
TTTGCAATACTTTATAGGAGGTATGAAAATTGAAAGAAAATAAAGGAATTATTTTTACCGGGGCCGTAGTCGGTATTATAGCTGTGTTATTAGTCAAGTTGGGCAACCCCGGCAACATGGGTTTTTGCATAGCTTGCTTTATCAGAGACATTGCAGGCGCCTTAGGACTTCACAGAGCAGAAGTGGTGCAATATGTACGTCCTGAGATAATAGGCCTTGTCATCGGCGCTTTTTTAATGGCCATTGCCGGCAAAGAGTTCAGTGTGCGCGGCGGATCTGCACCCTTCTCCAGATTTATATTGGGCTTCATAGTGATGGTCGGTGCTTTAATGTTCTTAGGCTGTCCCTTAAGAATGATACTGAGANNGATCTAAATGCTATAGTAGGACTGGCAGGCTTCACAGCCGGGATATTCCTTGGCATAGTTTTTCTTAACAAGGGCTTTAGCTTGAAAAGAACATATAGTCTCCCAACCTTTGAGGGATTACTTTTCCCCGGTGTTATAGCCGCATTATTCGTTATATTGCTTGCTGTTCCGTCCCTTCTCATCTTCAGCGAAAAAGGACCGGGAGCGGCTCATGCACCTATCATAGCAGCTTTGGCTGCCGGACTTATAGTAGGAGCATTGGCTCAGAAAACCAGATTATGCACGGTAGGCGGCATAAGAGACCTGATATTATTTAAGGACTGGCATCTTATTTCCGGCTTCATCGCCATATTAGCTGCAGCATTAATTGGCAGCATAATCTTAGGACAATTCAAGCTTGGCTTTGCAGCTCAACCTATAGCCCATACGGATGGATTATGGAATTTCCTTGGCATGGCTTTAGCCGGCTTTGGCTCAGTCTTGCTGGGAGGATGCCCGTTAAGACAGCTGATACTGGCCTCCGAAGGTAATATAGATTCAGTGATAACTATAATGGGGCTTACCTTTGGTGCCGCCTTTGCTCATAATTTCAAGCTGGCCTCATCTGCCAATGGCCCTACACCAAATGGACAAATAGCGGTAGTTCTTGGTTTTATTGTGGTATTCGCTATTGCGTATTTCAATATTGAGAAGTCTGCTGACTTAAAAATGAAGGAGGATGTGCAAATTGAAGCATAGTACAATAGATGCAAGAGGAAGATCTTGTCCAGAACCTGTTCTAATGACAAAAAAAGCACTTTCAAAAAGTCCCGAAGGTCTGGAAGTGATGGTTGACAATACGACAGCAAAAGAAAATATAAGCCGCTTTGCTGGAAACTCCGGATATAAAGTGGAGGTTGCACAAAAGGGCAGCGATTATATCCTCATCCTGACCAAGTAGGACCACCATGGAGTATATCGTGACTTTTTCNNATACAGCAGATTTTTATCAGGGAAGGGCATACCTTCAGAAACCATGCCGGTTCCAAGAAAGCTCAGCTCCAGCTGCGGTGTATGTGTTAAATTCAGAGCCTCCGAAGAGATTTCGTCAATGGTCAGCGATGATATTGAGAGAATATTTTTGCTGGAAGGCTCTGAAGCTAAACTTATATATGACAATAAATAGGGGTAAAGAGCAACTTTGCTCTTTACCCATTTAATCATTGCTTCACTGCTTCATTTAATTTCTCCAGTAATGACTCTACATTAAAACCGTGAACCATGGCTGCCTCTTCCAGAGTTTCCGCTTGTGCCGACGGTCAGCCTACACAGCCCATTCCGAAGCTCATAAGAATCTCAATGGCTTCCGGATATTTTCTTACTATTTCTNNTCTTTTCTATCTTATTATTCCTCATATCGCTTAAATAAACCGGCCTTGAAGTATCATCAAACAAAATTGCCGGCATATGATTTAATTTCATACGTTATACCTTAAATTTCGAAACCATCTCCACAAGCTTATCGGCATGTTCTTTGGTATATCGCATCTGCTGTATAACATCAGCTGATCTTTCCATCACTTCACTTGATTTCTCAGCTATATTTGTTGTCCCTTCCGCTCCTTCATTAGTTGCCAGGCTTACCTCGTCTATAGCTTTTACCATTCCTTGTACTGTTGACTTCAGCATAGAGAAGGAGGCTGTGAAATCTCCTACCAGTTCTTCGAAATATATAGCATCCTTGCTGTATTGCTCGCAAGTGTTGACCAAGATTCCATAGTCCTTTATTGCCTTTTTATCTACAAAATCCAGAAGCTCATTGGAGCTTCCAACCAGTTTATCTACAGACTCCAATACGCCCTGAGTTACTTCTTGAATCTTTGTAACAGCATTCTTTGAGTCTTCGGCAAGCTTTCGTATCTCATCAGCTACAACAGCAAAGCNNCTGGCAGCCTCTATTGCTGCATTTAAGGCCAATAAATTGGTTTGAGAAGTAATCGATAATATAGAGTCCGACAAAATCCTTATCTCGTTTATTGTCTTTGATTCCTCAATAGCGCTCCTTAGCTTATCATTTGTCTTAGAAAATACTTTATATGCACTCTCCCTGGACTGCAATGCATCCTCCTTCAAGCCTAGGGCACGGCTGTTTATATCCTTTGCAGAGGATACACCGNNTCGCTTGCCTTTTCCCATATCCTATCCAGGACCTGCTCTATTTCGTGAGAGTTCGCATTCATCTCCTCCATTGCCGCTGCCGTTTCCTCCATGCCGGCAGATATTTCTTCGGTAGTTGCCGATACTTCTTCAACACTCGCATTCCATTTTCTGATATTGCTCTCCGTATTGTTCACCGCATCAGTAATGTTTTCTGAGGTATCTATAACACTGCTTATTATCCTTTGCTGAGCCTCTACCATTTGATTTATAGCCGAAGCAATCTCTCCTATCTCATCATTTGTCTTTATATCTGCCCTAACGGTTAGATTTCCCTGAGAAATCCCACGAATGTTGCTGAGCAGCGGAGGAATAGGCTTCAAGGTTGCTTTTGTTATCATGAATAAGACCAAGCCTATTATGATCAAGCCTATTAAGCTTACGACAATATTTTGCTTGGTCGATTTATAAACCTCTGACATGACCTTGTTTTTTTCAACAGTAACTCCTATAGACCAGCCATTTGATTTGATCGGCGCATAAGCAATTATTTTTTTAGATGAATCCAGATCATAGGTTCCATACCCGCTCTCCCCGGCAATCATCCTCGATCCTATGGCACCTATATCGCCCTCAAGCTCAGGCAATACTTCGTTCAGTACTTTTTCCTGATCCGGATGATATAGAACCATGCCTTGGTTGTCCAGCAAGAAGGTATATCCGTCATTTTCTATCTCATACTGTCCGATGATCGCCGGCAAGCTGTCTATTGCAAGATCCGCACCGACGGCACCCAGCATTTCTCCCCCATCATAAACCGGTGCCGCTATGGTGATCACCATTTTGCCGGTGATCGCATCTACATAAGCTCCGCTATATATCAATCCATTTTTTTCAACGACCCTNNCCAGACCTACCCATCCGTCCTGAGCTAATATGGTATCAGCCTTTTTGGGCCCCACATATATGGAAAGAATGTTGGAATCCAGTTCTTTTATCGCATTGAGCTCCTTAACAACTGCGTCGTAGCCTTCAAAGGCACTGAGAGTCTCCCTGTTGTCGGCTATCTTCATATACTCCTTAAAAATTCCGTTTTTTACAGCTTGCTCTAATATAATGCCGTTCTTGTAAAAAAATTTGTCTATTGATTCGGCTATGAGCTTTGAATCAGATATAATATTTTCAGCAACATAGCCTTCCAAGGTTTTCTGGTTGGTATTAAGATTGAAATAGCAAATAGCTGTAAAAATCAATAGCACCATAAGTAAACTGCTAAATAGTATCTTCCCAACTATACTTTTTTTTGCCTGCATTTTATTACCTCGCTCTCATAAATAATTTTACAGGTCATGGTTAATGGCAATAGCTTAGTGGCAAAACTATATATCAGTGTTAATTCTATTTTATCCATTATTCAGAATTTTTCAAACATTTTTCGCATATTTTGCATAAATATGTGAGATGTTGTAGTATTTTGGGGTAATTGATAATTTTTCACATGGATAATTTAATATATATTATGACAATTGATAATAGTTATTGTATATGTNNAATTTTTAATTATATAAGGAGGAGTAACATGGGATTTAAAATTACAGAAAAAGTAACATGGGTCGGTAAAACCGACTGGGGATTAAGGACTTTTCACGGAGGAGAATACTCAACTCATAGGGGGTCATCCTACAATGCCTATTTGGTGCGTGATAAAAAAACAGTGCTGATCGACACCGTATGGCAGCCCTTTGCTAAAGAATTTATCGATGAGTTGAAAAAAGAAATTGATTTGAATGAAATAGACTACATAGTTGCCAATCACGGAGAGATCGATCACAGCGGTGCTTTGCCGGAGCTGATGAAGCTGATTCCAAACACACCGATTTACTGCACTGCAAATGGAGTGAAATCTTTAAAGGGACATTATCATCAAGACTGGAATTTTGTAACCGTAAAAACAGGCGATGTGCTGGACATAGGAGAGAGCAAATTGACCTTCATAGAAGCAAGGATGCTTCACTGGCCTGATACCATGTTTACCTACATGTCCGGCGAGAATATTCTATTCAGCAATGATGGCTTCGGACAGCATTTAGCCGCTGAACCAATGTTTAATGATTTGGTGGACCAGGCAGAATTATTCCAGGAAGCCATGAAATATTATGCAAATATCTTGACGCCCTTCAGCACTTTTGTGGCAAAGAAAGTTGAAGAAGTTTTGNNATATGATATGTCCAAGTCATGGCATAATATGGAGAAAAGATCCGGCGCAGATAGTAAAAAAATATCTTGAATGGGCAAATAATTATCAGGAGAATCAAATCACCATCATATATGACAGCATGTGGCACGGAACCAGAAGAATGGCTGAATATATATTGGAGGGCATAAAAGAAGCGGATAAGGATGTCACCGTTAAAATATATAATGCAGATCATACCGACAAAAACGACATATTGACAGAGGTATTCAAATCCAAAGCCGTATTGGTGGGCTCTCCTACCATAAACAAGGGACTATCCTATGCCGTCATGGGATTATTGGAGATGATGCGGGGCTTGTCGTTTAAGAATAAAAAGGGTGCAGGCTTTGGCGCCTATGGCTGGAGCGGAGAATCCGCTAAAATCATCAGTGATGAACTGGCCAGAGCGGGCTTTACAGTGGTAAGCGAACCTATCAAGGAATTGTGGAACCCTGATGAAGAAGCACTAAACAGATGCAAAGAATTCGGAAAGAATTTTGTTGAAAAGATAAAGTAAGCAAAAAGAATAAGCAGCGATGACTGCTTATTCTTTTGCTTTTTTCCCTGTAATATGTTCAATGTCTATCCTTACTACTTTTGTCTTGTTAAAATCATTTGATATGTACTTTTTGCCGCTTTCCGTATAATCAGGTGCATATTTCTCGATCAGCGCAAAAAGAGCAGCCCTCTTTTCATTGTCGTCCGTTACTATATTAGCCCTGCCGAATACTATGACGCTCTCGTACCTTGTGCTGAACTTTTCCGGTATCACCTTAGCATTACCGACTACGCAAAAGGAAACCTTGTTGTTTTTCTCTATATTGTCAAGCTTGTGGCCTTCCGTCGCGCAGTGGAAGTAAAGAGCATCATCCCTGCATGCATAGTTCAAAGGCACTCCATACGGATAGCCGTCACTGCCTATAGTTGATAAAGTGCCGTACTCACATTTATGTAATAATTCTGCAGCTGCTTCACGAGTAATAGCCTTATTAGCTCTTCTCATTTCTCTGAACATGATAAATCCCCCTTTTTTAATATTGACAGTATTTTTAATACATAAGTGTTAAATATATATTTGAAATATAACATATGTAAAATTCTACATCAATCAGTAATTTGACCTGTACATTTTGTTTGAGCAATATGGATCAAGGATTCCTTCTTGTTTAATCCGGGTTCTTCAATGACACAATCCAAAAGCCCATTTAGGATTTGGCCCATCTGCACCCCCGGCTTAAACCCTATATGCTTTAGATCATCCCCGTTGATTGCCAGATCCTCAATATTTACAGGTTCATTTTTAGCAATTATGTCCCTCACCGTGCTTTCCATCTCTGCTGCTGCAGCTATAAGCTTCTGCTTTTTTTTACACATCGCATCGGCTTTTTGAAGGCTTAATAAATCAAATATATTTTCTTTTCCTACCTCACTTATCAATCTCTTCAGCTTGCTTCTTTCGTTGCTTCCATAATGTCTCATGTGGTAGTCCACCAATAATGCAACCTGCTTTATTATTTTGTTGGAGCACCTCAAACGTTTAAGCGCCTTGACAGCAATTTCTGCCCCTTTTTCATTGTGCCCGTAGAAATGTCCTATCCCTTTATCATCCAATGTATAGGAGTATGGCTTTCCTGCGTCATGAAAAAGCGCTGCAAGGCGGATGTGGAGAATATCAGGGGTTTGCTCCAGAACACACAGGGAATGCTCAAATACATCTTTATCATGGTGAGGGNNGGGTTGTTTTGTTCAAATCCTACAGTGGCCAGTATTTCAGGCAGCACAAATTTAATCATCCCTGTTTCCAGCATAGTCTTTATTCCATAAGACGGATTGGGTCCTATAAGAATTTTGAAAAGCTCTTGTCTTACCCTTTCGGCGCTTATCATGGGGATCATCCCTGCAAGCTGCTCTACCGCTGTAAGCGTAAGCTTATCAATGCCGAAGTCAAGATTTGCCGCAAATCTTACAGCCCTGATCATTCTTAAGCCATCTTCCCGGAATCTGTCTTCGGGATTGCCCACAGTGCGTATCAGTCCCTGACCGATGTCCTTGATCCCTCCGAATGGGTCTATCAGACCTTTGCCCCTGTTCCAGGCTATGGCATTGATAGTAAAGTCTCTTCTGCTCAAATCTTCTTCTATGGTCCTCTCAAAGCGGACCCAATCCGGATGCCTGCCGTCACTATAGGCCCCTTCGCTTCTAAAGGTCGTAACTTCAGCCTTCCCCTCTGGCTATATCACCGTCACAGTACCGTATCTCTCACCGGTAGCAACAACGCTTTTATCATAAAACGCTTTAAAAACTTCGTCAGGCATAGCTGAAGTAGTAATGTCCCAATCCTTCGGAGATTTTCCCATCAATATATCTCTGATGCATCCGCCTACAAGATAAGCCTCATATCCGTTGTCAGATAATCTTTGCAATATATTTTCTACAAAGCTGGGGATACCAATTATCATGGATTCATCTCCTCAATTGAATGATTTCAACAGCGGCATAATTTGACATAATATGAGTTTTCCCGGGAAATATGTATGAATATCGCATAGTAAAAAGCAGCAGGCTTAAAGCCTGGCTGCCCGGAAATAGTCCTTTTCTTGTAAATATTGTACCATATTTGCCTAATTATTCAAGGATTGTTAATTCCTTAACTTGATCATATTCTTATANNTATTTATTTAGCTGCCTCGCTGTCTCAATATACTTGTTATTTAACTTATTTTTTTCCTCCTCATCCAGGTCTCCATCCAGCTTGCCCTTCATGTTTGTAGAGAGAGGATGGAAAAACAAAAACTGTAGCAAAACACTTAGTGCCGGCTGCAGCATTAAACTTGCAAAATGCAATAATGCGATTATACAAACAACAGTAGCTTCAATATATGATAAGTGTTTTAACCATCATCTCTCAACGATGCCTGTGGCATCGGGTTAAGAAGTATTCGATTAATAATAGTTAAAACACGTTCCTCATTTCACACCTCAAAATTCTAGTTATTTGCTATTAATTTTAGCATTATACTCAATATTATTCAATGTTGTAAAAGTTTATTACGGCAAAAACTTTTGGTTCTTGATCAAATCGTCTTGATATTTCTTTACCTTATCAGTCAGCTTAAAACCATCTTTTTCTACGGCCTCATAATACCCTTTCAGTGCCTGAGCCAGCTTGCTGTCTTGTGCAATGGCCTTCTCATATGCAGCCTTAGCATCAGCATCCATCTTTTTATTTTCATAGGCAAAAAGCGGAGTGTTATTTAAGCCGTATACTGCAAAGGTCACATATTTTTTATATAAGTCTCTCACTTCTTCGTACTTTGCCGAATCCTTATGCCGTGACAAAAACTTCTCTTGTTTGAAGGCTCTGTCAAACAATTCATCCCAGCTTATTACCAATGCTGCATCCTTTGCAGGCACCTTGTCGGACTCTGCTGTCATAAGGGTTATATAGTCCTTGATATCAGCAGCTGCATAGGAAGAATATTTTTCATAGAAGTTGTAATCGATGATCGGAAAAAACATGCCTTCCGCCGTTTCTATCTTATAGCCTAGTTTTATGGTCTCTTCGAGGACCTTTTTTACCTCTTCGTCCTTAACATCTGCCGTATCAATGCTTGACAAATCATATTCAGGCTTGTACAGTTCTCCAAGAGTGCTTTGAATATTACCGGCAGCATAGTACTTATCTTCTAACTTAGGCAGGTACTCCTTTTGTATCTCTTCCAGCTTGATTATGAGCTTAGAAGCATTTTTCGGCGATAGACCTCCGATATTCTTCTCTGCGAAGGAAATATATTCGAAAATATTGTTTTCTTTAGCAATAATGGTTTCATATTCCTTCATGATGCTCTCTTGCTTGGCTTCGTCAAAGCCAGAACCTTTTTGGCCTTTATCCGGTTCAGTGATATTTGTGCCTCCCGGTGCCGCTGGTTTATCAACATTAGTGCAGCCTGCATTGATCGATACGATCATAGCTAATACTGCTGCTATCAACAGCTTTCTATTTATCACGAAAAATCCTCCTTTAATGTAAAAACAACAGATTTAATATCTTAGACGCAAAAACATCAACATTTTCTTTGCAAAAACACATGAATTTTTTGGCATTGCCGTTTATGAAAAGAAATATCTTTTCTGCAAATAATATATTTAAGCATTTTATTCGACAGTCAATCTCTGAAAGGTGGCAAATATAAAAATGACTATTCATATAAAAAAACCGATACGGGCTGTTATCATAGCCTTATTTATCATGCTTATTGCCTGCAGCTGCAACAGCACCGGCAAAATCAATGCAAATGCTATTGAGCCTAAAGCACCGGAATCTAAAAAAGTCAAGGAAATAAAAGAAGCCAAAGAAAGTAAGGAAGATAAAGAAATCATCAAGGAAAATAAATCTGCTCAAGGTGAAATTGACTTTCCGTTTAAACCGACCCCAAGTCAAATCAATAAAAATATACTGATATTAGGAATAGATGCCAGAAAGAATGAACCGGCCAGAGCCGATACAATTATTTTGGTGAATATAAGAAATGACAAAGTCAATTTTATTTCCATACCCAGAGATACTCTGATAAAGCTAAAGGGGAAAGGCACCCACAAGATCAATGCATCCTATGCTTTCGGCGGCATTGGTTTATGTAAATCTACTATAGAAGATCTTCTTGACACAAAGATTGACAATTATCTCGTATTTAATTTCAAAGCTATACAAAAAGGTGTGGATGCCCTGGGCGGATTCACTGTGACAATTCCCCAGACAATAAAGATAAGGGACCGGGAGCTTAATAAATGCTTTACATTAAAAAAAGGCAGCATCAAGCTCAATGGGATACAGACTCTTGAATACTTAAGGTATAGAAGCGATGGCAAAGGTGATATAGGCAGGGTTTACAGGCAGCAGGAGTTCATAAAGGATTTGCAGAGCAGCTTCTTAAAGCTGGAGAATGTGCCGCTTATACCCAAAGCCTATTTAGCTATCCGTGATGATATCAAAACAGATATGGATGCTTCCGATATGGCNNTTTGAGTATCACACATTAAAAGGTTACAGCAAATTTATAGATAAGGTTTCTTATTATATACTCTATCAAAGCAGCATAAAAAGCATTAAAGATGTATTAAAATAAATCGCTCATGCAGCAAAGGCATCCGCTTGAGGTAAAGCGAATCCCTTTATTTGTTTTTCATAGCCTCTTCAACGGCAACTGCAACTGCGACAGTGGCGCCAATCAACGCCATTGGTTAAACCTGAAATATCTTTTATATGTTAATTTATTCATTAAATAAATTGCCTCCAACCGCATTTACATAAAAACTCCCACTTTAGTAAAGAAACGCCAAATTAGGAGCCATCAGCCTAAAGCATTTACAGTGAGACCCATCAATGCTTAATATTTTATTGAAATAGTATAAATATTTATAGATTCTTATGCGATCAAAAATTAAGATAATGGAAGAGAATCCCTGCATGAAAACATTGCAGAGATTCTCTTCCGTTGCAGCTTTCAGCATATCCTTGGCAGCATATTTCCTTCCAAGGATGCCAGTATCCTTTTGCCTCCAAAAAAATTTTCTATATAAACATTTGTGTTTTCAGCATCTTCAAAGCAACCAATTATCTGAGCCTCTTTGCCATCATCAAGGGCTCTGATCCGAGCGAGTATTTCAGTTGATTCCGCCTTATCAGCTACAATTATGGCTCTTCCTTCGCAGGCTAAATATAATGGGTCTATTCCTAATAGTTCATTTAAGGCCTGTACTTCTTTCCTTATGGGGATATTCTCCTCATATATATGTATGCTTTTTCCCGCATGTTCTGCAATTTCATTTAGAGCAGTGGCAATTCCGCCTCTTGTAGGATCTTTCATCAGCTTTATGCTCTCCATATACCCATTGAGAGCTTCAATGATATGGTTTATTGGCGCGCAATCACTTATAAAGCTTCCATCTGCCTTTAAGCCATAGCGGTCCCTGGATATGGCTGTGCCATGCTCTGCTATCGTGCCTGTTACGATGATATCATCGCCGGGCATAATTTTTTTGGTCACATAGCTTTTATCCAATATTCCAACACCTGAGGTGTTGATGAAAATTCCATCGGCACAGCCTTTTTCAGNNGCCATAGATTCAGCAATCCGATCCAGAGCTTCTATTGGAAAGCCTTCTTCTATTATCAATCCGCAGCTCAGATATAAAGGCTTTGCCCCTGCTACCGCCAAGTCATTCACGGTGCCGCATACAGCAAGCTTGCCTATATCCCCTCCGGAAAAAAATATAGGCTTTA
>DPSW01000440.1:0-16695 GCA_003527145.1 Clostridiaceae bacterium
ATATGCCTGTAAATATTAATAGGTGAATAATATCAAGCTTATCAAAAGGAGAGGATTATCATGGCAGCATTGGATTTTAAATGCGATGATTGCGGTGAAAAATTTTTTGAGATAGTGAACTCATATAATAAAGATAAAGTGGTTTGCCCCAAATGCCAAAGCAAAAATGTAAGACAGGTATTTGAAGGAAAATGCCAAACCGGTGGCTCTTCAAAGGGAGGCTGCGGCGGAAGCTGCGGAACTTGCGGAGGCTGCCACTGAGAGCCTTTTTAGCGTCTACTTGCACTTGATCTTTTGGCAGATTTTCCGTCATACTGCGTTAAATTTTCTTGGAATACCACCAGTATTCCTTCGAAAATTTGCCTTGTCTGACGAAAAATCTGCTCAAAATCTTAAGTACTCGCAGACACTAAAAAAGCTCTATAAAATACCAGTTAAGTTGACATAAAATTTATTGTATAATATATCTGTGGTGATGCAGATATGAAAAGAAAATTTCTTAAAACATATATAGTGCTGACAATATTGCTGGCGCTATTTTTTTTAATGGACGGCAGGACATACATTCTTGCAAGGTCAACGGGCTATAAAGCTTTGAAGGTTTTCGAATACTATAAGAGTACGGAGCTTTCATCCAGCATAGAAGAAGTGAATAAACCTCACTTTATATTGAAAAGCAGGGGCGCTGATGAAAAAACGGTGGAAGAATTAGGAAACTTGCTGGAAAAAAGCTATGATTTGGTGGGAAAAGAATTTAATTATTATCCAACTAAAAACATTCCCGTATTCGTCTATGGAAGCATGGAGGCATTTTGGGATTATAATAAGGCTTTGGACGGAGAAACTGTTATGGGCCTTTACAATATGGGCGTGATTCATTTAGTGGTGCCTGAAGCTTTTGACCTGACTTTGGAGCAATATGAAACAAATGGGCCGGTTCTTCATGAGTATACTCATTTGGTTGTGGACGAGCTGACGGGAGGAAATCTGGAAACATGGTTTACCGAAGGACTGGCCTTATACCAGGAATACAATGTTTACGGCACCGAATGGGGACAGTTTATGGACTCTAAGGATGAATACTCATTGGAAGATTTGCGCGGAAATTTTATGGCATTGGACAGTGACAAGGCCTACAGAAAATCTTTCCTGATAATGAAGGATATTTACGATAGAAAGGGAAATCATGAAGTATTGGATTTATTAAAGGAATTGAAAGCAGGACATGACTTTTATAAAGCTTTTGCTTCCTTATCCGATAGCTGATCGGCGCCAATTCATATAAAGGTTGGTCAGCCCGAATAACCTATTCTAAAATCCTGAAACTAAGAATATTGTTAATATCAGAAACAGCCCAAAAAAGAAAACAGGCCCCTGCCTGTTTTCCAGCATCCGGGGGGACACAAATTGGTTTTGTATCAATTGTATTTTTAGTATCTGAATTCATTATATGACATTTTTTTCCCTAATAATATGCGAAAATTGGATTATTTTTCTAGGAAAATAGACCTAATACGACAAAAAATTTAATACTTTGCACATATATGGATTAAATAGTACAATAGAAATAAAAAGAGTTAAGGTAAACTTAGCGGCAGTGATGCCGAAATAATATATAAATAACTGTAAAGAGGGGTATTGATGTATGAATAGCAAGATATTAGTTGTTGACGATGAAAGGCCAATAGCAGATATAATAAAATACAATCTGGAGAAAGAGGGCTATAAGGTTTTCATTGCAGAGGACGGACAGCAAGCTATTGACAGTACATATGAGCACAAGCCTGATCTTATAATTCTTGATATAATGCTTCCGGTTATGGATGGCTTTACTGTATGTAAGAAGCTCAGGGAGAACATAAATACTCCAATAATAATGCTGACCGCAAAAGAAGAAGAAGTGGACAAGGTACTGGGTCTTGAGCTAGGCGCAGATGACTATATGACCAAGCCCTTCAGCTTCAGAGAGCTGTTGGCAAGGGTAAAGGCCAATATAAGAAGAGTAAACTTCTTAAATAATGGTGCAGAAGCCGGGGGCCAGATAATAAAATCAAACAATCTGGTCATTGATCTGAATAAATATGAAGTAAGAAAAGAAGACAGGATAATTGAGCTCACTCTTAGAGAGTTTGAATTGTTAAAATATTTAGCCCTCAATGCAGAGCAGGTGTTTTCCAGAGAGACTCTGCTGGAAGAGGTTTGGGGATATGAGTATTATGGCGATGTCCGAACCGTAGATGTTACTGTGAGGCGGCTCAGGGAAAAAGTTGAGGATGATCCCAGCAATGCCAAATATGTTCAGACCAAGAGAGGCGTAGGTTATTATTTCAGGAGGATTTAACATATGTTAAAAAGCATCCAATGGAAGCTTGTAATAATTTATGTCCTGCTGGTATGGCTTGCCATGTCCATAATTGGTCTTTACATAGTGCAGGCTGTCGAGAAGGACCAGATCAGCAATGTGGCAAGCGATATAGAGGCCAAAGCTGATGACCTTTCCTTTTTATTGAAAGATATGGCCATCGGGGCCTATGATGTGCAGGATATTGTGTATAATTGGTTCAGCGGGCGGGGCGGCCAGATTCGATCTGTTTATGTCTTTAATAAAAATGGAAGATCTTTGGCTCATAATGGCGAGGAGCTGCCCATGGAAGACGGCTGGATGATCAGCAGGGCTCTAACGGGTGAAAGGGTCAAAGACTTAAACGACTCTGCAGATCTAAAAAACAACTATAAGAGCATAGCTGTCCCTATCACTTCTGACGGCAGTGAAGTTGTAGGCGCAATTTATCTCAATATGGGCCTTACTTCGATAAATAACTCCATATCCAATATTAAAAATATACTTACCAGCGCTACTATATGGGCGCTGTGTTTTACCGTGCTTTTGGGAAGCATATTGGCCAGAACCATAACAGGACCTATCAAGGAAGTAACCTCAAAGGCCGCGAAGCTTGCAACGGGAGACTTTGAGCATATAATCCCCGTCAGATCCGACGATGAAGTGGGGAAGCTCACGGAAATGTTTAACTACCTTACAGTCAGATTGAAGACCACTCTGAATGAGATGAATAATGAAAAAAGCAAGATGGAGACCATTCTCACTTATATGACTGACGGCGTTGTTGCCNNGCTCGGAAGGCACAATAATCCATGCAAACCCTGCGGCTTTTGAATTGTTTAAACTAGCTAAAATAGATGTGGAAGGTAAGAACTTTGATGATGTAGCAAATATGCTGAGTCTTCCTTTTGATGTGAAAGCCTTATTCCAAGATGAGGCAGAGAAAAGCAACCTCATAAGTAACGGTGACTCTACAATAAGATACAGCATTGTACCCTTTAAGAATCAAGGCGCTGAAACTGCCGGTGCAATAATAGTGCTGCAGGATGTAACCGAGCAGGAAAACTTGGATAGGATGAGGAAAGAGTTTGTGGCAAACGTTTCCCATGAGCTTCGAACGCCACTTACAACCATAAAAAGCTATACGGAAACTCTGCTGGACGGAGCTTCGGAAGACAGGGATATGACTTTAAGGTTTTTAAATGTGATAGACAGCGAATCCGACAGGATGACAAGACTGGTAAAGGATCTATTGATGCTGTCCAAACTGGACTATGACAAAACTCAGTTGAATATGAAAGAAATAGATCTGACAAAAATACTCAGCGACTGTGTTTATAAGATGGATATATCCGCAAAGCAAAAGAATCAAAGCATCTCTCTGGAAATCAATGATGAGATCCCGCAGACAATAGGCGATAAGGATAGAATCGAGCAAGTTATGATCAATATAATCAGCAATTCAATAAAATACACGCAGGAAAAGGGAAAAATTCATGTATCAATGTGGAAAGAGGCAGAATATATTTATATAAAGGTCAGGGATAATGGTATTGGCATACCAAAGAAGGACATGGCAAGATTGTTTGAGAGATTCTACAGGGTGGACAAAGCGCGTTCCAGAGGCCTTGGAGGTACTGGCCTTGGGCTATCCATTGCAAAGCAGATAGTGGAAGCTCACAACGGCCAGATTCAATTAGACAGCGTATATGGGGAAGGTACTTGGGTCACAGTTATACTCCCGATTGTATCAAGTGTAAATTAACCTTAATTTGACTGTAATACTATTGTAACAATCATATTGTATAATGATATTGAAATAGATTGATTATGGTTAAAAATTTGGGGGGAAATTCAATGCGCGGCAGCAAGCATCTAAAATTTACGTTGACCTTGGCTATGGTATTTGTTTTCACATTATCTTCTTTTACTGGTGTTTACGCCAGAAGAGCAGATGATCCTATACCTGTTTTTGATTTTGTCAAGGGTATTGAAGAAGAAATACAACCTATAAAATATAGCAACAAGGACTTGACCATCAAGGGAAAAGCATTGAAAGGAACCAAAATTGATATAAGCACATTCTGGTATAAACCAAATAATGAGAAGACTATTATCCATAAAAANNAATAAACCTATAGATGGTGAAGCTGATGATAGCCTTGGAGAATGGATACTGCAGGCCAATAAAAGCTGCAAAGTAGGTATATCCGGAATTTTTGGGGTATCCGTGACTATTAAGTCTGGGAAAAACAAAATAGTTGTTGAAGCCGGCGACGGATCATCCTATGAATTAGAAGTTGAGTATGTTAATAATGAAGAAATAACTGAAAAGATAAACAATATACTTTTTAAAGATCTTGACTTAGAGATAGTGAACTAAAAATGTGTTCGAGGAATGGTAAAAATTGAAGCGGGAAAAACTCAAATCTGCAACTCTTTTTTGTCTTGTGCTGATAAGCGTAATATTGACTACCCAAATATGGTTAGATATATCCATTGAGGGTATTTTTATTATGTTTAAAAAGCAAGAAGTGAATTCTAATGAACTCCTAAGCTCTAATAATGACAAGGCAAGTCTGATAAAACCCGAGAAGCTCATATTAAATAATAACGGTAAGCATACTTTGCTTCTGAATGAAACAGAGATCGGATTGATCTATGATAGGATTTTGGAAGATACTAAGAATATGCTGGCTATAATTTTTGAGTCCAAGGAAGGCATCGAATCAGAAAAACATTCCATGGAATTTATGAAAAATTTAAGGACGGGACGTACCATTGAATTAGAATACCCATTTGCCTATGATTACAGAATTTATGCAAATATGCTGGGAGCTGCCAAAGCGCAATGGGAGGAAATAAAAACTATAGATAGTGTTTTAGTAGGTTATGATAGCAACGCAGTTTATATAGTGGACAAGACATCCGACAGTATATATGAATTCCGCTCAAAGGCATTAAGGAGCAGCATAAGAGTTATGGTGGATATGATAAACAGAAGCAAGACCTATGCCTATATGTTCTTAAATGAGGTAGAACCTGAGAAATATGGAGAAAATGTTCTCATCCCTATAAATATAGAAGATACACATACCATGGCCAAACTTTCTTCGTCTGCAGAAACTGACGATGATAGCTTTGAAAGTATTGCGGTAAATTTCTTTGGCGGAGATCCTTCTACGCTAAGACGCATCGTAGACCCTTCAGGCACAGTTGTATACACCGATGGGGAAAGAAGGGGAGGCATAAGGATGAGCAAAGCGGGAGTTATTGAATATGTGAATTATTCCACTCAATCTAAAAATCAAAAGGACGATTTCACTGTACTGGATGCTGTAAATATAGCCACAAACTTTGTAAACAGCCATATGGGCTTTCCTAAGGATTCCTATATTTCTTCCATAGAGCAGGTGGCTAAAAATAATAAATTATATAGCTGCACTATAAGGTATAATTATAGATATGAAGGAATTCCTATAATAAATGACGAAACAATAATGGATAACCCTATAGAGATTGAAATAGTAAACGGGGAAGTTAAAAGATACAAGAGGGTCGTTAAAGATATTAAGATGACAGGTGAAGGAAAGATCATCAAAAATCCTCTTGATGAAATAATAGATATAGTTTTGAAGAGGCTGAGCTACGATAAAAATATTGATATTGATGATATTAAGATAAAGGATATACAATTGTCATATTTTGAATACAAATTAGAAGGCACAACTTCTATGATACCTGTATGGGTTATAGAAGCAGGAGGCGATACCGGGGCGGCAGGCAGGTATATATTGAATGCAGAATCAGGGGTAATACTTTCGGAGCCATACTAAGGAAAGGGGACACACCGCTGCAGGGGAGTATTCCTTGTTGCGGAATGTCCCCTCGTTATTGCTACTTGATTAAAAGAAACGGGGTATTTGGTATGAATTGGTCAAAAGCTAAAACAATACTCATCGTTGTATTTCTGATAGCAGATATTTTTCTGCTTTATGAATCATATTTAGGACCCTTGGCATTGAGAATGGCAAGGGATAAGGAGAATACGAAGGAAATTGTGGATTATCTTGAAAAGCAAGGCATATCGGTAAAAAGTGCTATTCCTAAGCCCGGCTCATCCAAGGCCGCTCTCGATGTAAAATATAAATATTTCAACGAGCAATATGCCATGGGAAATTTTTTTGATGGCTTAGAGGATGTTGATGTAAAGAACTACGATGATAGAATAGTGATGGAGAATAAAGATATCTACGTGGAGATCAATGGAAACGTAGAGTTGATATATACAAACAAAGCTCTGATTGAGGGACAAACAGGATCTTTTGATGAAGGAGAAGCCCAAAAGAAGATGGAGGCATTTCTAAAGAAGATGGGGATAAATCAAAAGGACAGATATAGCGGGATAAAAAAAATGAAAAACGGCTATCTAGAAATGAGCTGCAGCCAAGGATATAAGGGTACTTTTTTGGATAGAAGCTGTCTGGAGATTCAGGCAACTGATAAAGGCGTGGTTTCTATGAAAATGCTGTGGTTTGAAACAGTAAATAATGGGAAGGCTAAAAAGGAAGTCATATCTCCGGTAAATGCTTTGATGAAACTGTCGGAGCTTTATAAAGATGACGAGCAAAATATAATCGTATTGGATATGAGCTTAGGATATTATTTCAATACAGATGTGGAAGATGTAAAAGAGTTTGATGTAACTACCGTAAAAGAAGGAACGGCCATACCTGTGTGGAAGGTTATAACGGATAAGGGAAGAATATACATAAATGCCTATAATGGCATAGTTGAAAAAAATTAAAAAGTAGTGCAAAATATTAACAGTATGGTATAATATAAAAAGCTTTTGATTATAAATTAAAAGCTTTTATTGTTGGCTATATTATAAAAGAATTTTGATAATGCTATAATATATGAAACGGTATTATGCATGTTTTAACTTTAATTACAATTGATAAGGAGTAGAAAACAATTGGATAAGTTAATTATAGAAGGCGGTCATGCACTGCAAGGAGAAGTAAACATAAGCGGGGCCAAAAATTCCGCTGTGGCAATACTGCCTGCAGCACTGCTGGCAGGAGCCACCTCTACCATTAAAAACCTTCCCGATATAAAAGACGTAGCAAATATAATGGATATTCTTATTCAACTGGGAGCAGACGTAAAAAGAGACGGACGTGACAGGCTTATAATAAATAGCAGCGGCATAAGTACATATAAAGTAGACTTTGAACTTTCAAAAAAATTAAGAGCTTCTTATTACTTCATCGGAGCTTTATTGGGGCGTTTCAAAAAAGCTGAGGTGCCTTTTCCCGGAGGCTGTGACATCGGGGTAAGGCCTATCGATCAACACATTAAAGGTTTTGAAGCATTGGGCGCCAAGATAACCATTGAGCACGGCATAATCAGAGCCGAAGCGGATGAGCTTATCGGTGCCTCTATATTCCTGGATGTAGTAAGTGTGGGGGCAACCATCAATATAATGCTGGCGGCCTGTATGGCTAAAGGTACTACCACCATAGAAAATGCTGCTAAGGAGCCTTATATAGTTGATACAGCAAACTTTTTGAATGCCTTGGGAGCCAATATCAAAGGTGCAGGTACAGATGAAATAAAAATAAAAGGCGTGGAGCGGCTGGGCGGATGTGAGCATGCCGTCATACCTGACCAGATGGAAGCAGGAACCTATATGATAGCTGCAGCAGCCTCAAAGGGCAATGTTCTTATAAGGAATATAATACCTACCCATTTAGACTCCATCAGCGCTAAGATGAAGGAAATGGGAATCGGAATAATAGAAAATGGAGACTCTCTCAGGGTAGTAGCCAATGGCAGACCAAAGGCAGCCAACATAAAGACGATGCCTTATCCCGGCTTTCCTACAGATCTGCAGCAGCCCATGAGCGTTCTGCTGTCCATTGCAGATGGTACGGCCATAATCAATGAAAGCATATATGACGGCAGATTTAAACATGTGGATGAGCTGAAGAAAATGGGTGCCAAGATAAATGTTGAGGGAAGAATCGCTGTAATAGAAGGTGTAAAAAAGCTTTCCGGATCGCCGGTATGTGCCACGGACCTCAGAGCAGGCGCTGCCATGGTGGTGGCAGGACTATGCGCAGAGGGCGAAACAGCCATCAGCAATCTCATTCATATAGAAAGAGGCTATGAAAAATTGGAAGACAAACTTCTTGACCTTGGAGCCAAAATAAGAAAAGTTTCTGAAGAAGAGTAAAAAATTAATTAGGAATGAGGAATCAGGAATGAGAAGTTAAGAATTCCTTGGGCATAGATCATTAGGTTCGGTCTATCGCCTTTTTTATATATAGCGCGAAAAAGATTTTAAAGCAATATGTTATCAGTCAGTATAACAGCTATGGGGGTCATTATGATTACAAAATTTTGTTCTATTGCCAGCGGAAGCAGCGGAAATTGCATATATGTAGGCAATGATGAATCAGGCCTGCTGATAGATGCAGGGGTAAGCTGCAAAAACATTTTGGAGAACTTAAAAAATATAGGGATATGCACCAGTTCAATAAAGGGAATTTTGGTAACCCATGAACACTCAGATCATATGAAAAGCATAGGGGCCATGTCCAGAAAGCTTAACATACCCATCTATGCCAATGCCAAGACCTGGGAGGCACTGGGCGGCGGCATAGGGACCGTGAAAACGGAAAACATAAGGATATTTGAGACAGGAGAGGAGTTTTGCATAGATGACGTATGCATTTCCCCATTTTCTATTTCTCATGATGCTGCAGAGCCTGTAGGCTTTACCTTTTCTTTTGGCAGCGAAAAGCTTGGACTGGCTACGGATTTAGGCTATTTCAGCCAGACTGTGAAGGACGCTTTGAAGGGTGCACATTTTGTAATGCTTGAAGCAAATCATGATGTGGAAATGCTCAAGGTGGGCAGCTACCCGTATTTTTTGAAAAGAAGGATACTCGGGGAGTTCGGACACTTGTCCAATGAGGCATCGGGATACGCAGCCTGTGAGCTTGTGGGTTTAGGCGTCAAGCAGATAATGCTGGGGCATTTGAGCAAGGAAAATAATTTTCCCCAGTTGGCATATGAGACAGTTAGAGGTATTATGGAAGAAAAGGGCATTTCAGTCCAAAAGGATGTGACCCTTGATGTAGCGCCGAGAAGCTCGGTAAGCAAGGTATTCACCGTATAGCTGCTGCAAATAGGGATAATACGGCTATATAAGGTATATCATATTAGTAGAAAATTGCGTAGCAATTTTTTTCGGGTACGTGGTGCATCGCCTAGGGTCACTTCTATGTGGTCTTGGTACGAGGTTCGAGTGTTATAGCAGAGCTCTAGGGTCTGACCCAAAAGGAATACCCTAACCCTCGTGCCTCGTGCCCCGTGCCCCGTGCCCCGTGCCTCGCAGCCATAAAAAATACTGCATATTTTTTATAAAAGAAGGTGATATATATGGATAATTACCCCGGCAATTATGGACCTCCCGAAGACTTCAGAAGGAAGAGCAGAAGAGGAAGCGGCCTGGCCTATTTTGCAGTTGGACTTATCGGAGCTATAATAGGCGGCTTGATCGTAGCTGCTATAGTACCCGCGTATTTTTACAGCAAATACACACCTGTTCCTAACAGCAGCGGGGGCAGTATTGCACAGCAAATAGTGATCAATCCTAAGGAAGAGATCAATGTGGCAGGGGCGGTTGCAAAGAAGGTCATGCCGACTGTCGTTGGGATAAGCACCGTATCGGTTCGCAAGGACTATTTCTTTGGCACCAGATATACGGAAGGGGTAGGCTCCGGCGTAATTGTGGATTCTAGAGGATACATACTCACCAATTCCCATGTGGTTGGAGATAATAGAAGCAAGCTCACCGTATTTTTAATCGACGGCAGGGAGCTGGAAGGCAAGGTATTATGGCAGGATGCAGGCTTGGACCTTGCAGTGGTAAAGGTTGAAGCCACCGGTCTGACCGCTGCGGAGCTCGGCGATTCGGATAGCCTTGGAGTAGGCGAAATCGCTATTGCCATAGGCAATCCATTGGGTTTGAGATATGAAAGGACTGTCACTCAAGGGATCGTCTCCGGATTGAACAGAAGCATAATGTTGGACCAAAGCACCATAATGGAAGACCTGATCCAGACCGATGCAGCAATAAACCCGGGCAACAGCGGAGGACCCCTCATCAACAGCAAGGGCCAGATAATAGGCATAAATACGGTAAAAGCTTCAGCGGAAGGCTTAGGATTTGCAATACCCATAAATGTTACCAAGCCGGTAATAAAGCAATTTGTGGAAAATGGAGTCTTCAATCCGCCATACTTGGGCATATATACCCTGGACAGAGAAATCGTCGGATATTATGAAACCGATATAGTGATCAAATCCGGACTGTATATACGCGAGGTAATCAAAGGCTCTGCAGCGGAGACCGCAGGCCTTAGAGAAGGAGACATAATCACTCACATAGACANNAAATACTATGCTGAAGCTCAGGAGTGTTTTGTATAACAAAAAACCCGGAGATACAGTCAATATAAAATATCAAAGGAACGGCAAGGAATATGAAACCCAGGCCGTCCTCCAGGGCCGCTAAGAAGCATCGGGGACGGTTCTTTTTGCTTCTCACAAAAGAGGTGTTCTGATGAATATCAATATAATAGCAGTTGGAAAATTAAAAGAAAAATATTTGAAAGAAGCCGTTTCGGAATACTCCAAACGGCTTTCAAAATATTGCAGGATGGATATAATCGAAGTGTCTGATGAAAAAGCTCCGGAAAATATGAGCCAAGTGGAAGAAGCGGCAGTAAAGGGAAAAGAAGGCCAGGCGATATTGAGGCATGTGAAAAGTGATACCTATGTAATAGCTTTAGCCATAGATGGCAAGATGCTCTCCTCGGAAGCCTTCGCTGATTTTATCAACGATCTCNNTTTATCATCGGCGGCTCCCTGGGCCTCAGCGATGAAGTGCTCAAAAGAGCGGACTTCAAGCTGTCCTTTTCGCCTATGACCTTTCCCCATCAGCTCATGAGGGTGATACTGCTGGAGCAGATATATAGAGGGTACAGGATTAATATGGGGGAGCCGTACCATAAGTAAATGCGGTTTTTACTAAAATTGTATATGTAAAATAATATAGGTCAAGGCTGGTGCTCTTTAATGAGTGGCAGCTTTTTATTATATGCTCTTATAATTAACAGAAAACAAATAAAAGACGTTATAATTCTCTGTTGTGTAAATTATTATACAGAAAAATAAATTCCCTTTTATAGATTGTATAATTAAGTTAGAATTATATAAAGCAATTCTGTATTATATAAATAGAAATGTGAGGTAAATAGCATGAGTATTAATTGCAAGATAAATGAATATATGAATACATACACACAATTATGGCCATTTAGTNNTAGTGGTAGATAAAAGTAAGGTTATTTTCAATAAAAGCTATGGTATGGCGAGCATAGAACACAGTGCCCCAAATACAATAAAAACAAAATATAAAATAGCTTCTCTTACGAAACAGATTACTTGCATGGGAATAATGATTCTAAAAGAAAGAGGATTACTTAGCACTCAAGATAGTATCAGAAGGTTTTTTCCTGATTATCCTGAATTTGATGAAAGGATAACTATTCATCATTTAATGACACATACATCTGGACTATATAATGACTTTTCAGTTATAGACCCTTATCTTATAATGGGAAAATGTTTGCTTACACAAAGGGAGATATTTAATCTCTTTAAAGATATGCCTCTAGAATTCCAACCAGGTGAAGGATGGAGTTATTGTTTTTTTGGATACTATTTACTAGGTGTTGTAATTGAAAGAGTTTCAGGAAAATCATATATCGAATTTATAAAGGAGAATATATTTGAGCCTTTGGGAATGAATAGTAGCGGTTTAGATGATTACAGGGAGATTCTTCCTGATAAAGCCAGTGGATATTATGTAAGCGGAGATAGATTAATATGCTCCGAAATAGATACCATGAGTGCTTTTTCCGCGGGAGCACTTTATTCCACCGTTACTGATATGCTTTTATGGGATGAAGCTCTGTATAATGAAAAACTTGTTTCAAAAGAGACCATGAACGAGATCTTTACACCATACAAAGAGGGATATGGTTATGGATGGTTTATAGATAGTAACCTTAATCGTAAAAGAGTTCGACATAGTGGTGGCGGTAACGGATTTAATCACCAACTTCACAGGTATATAGATGATAAAGTTACTATCCTTGTATTAAGTAATTATGGATTTTCTAATTCTATCAGTATTAATGAAAATATAGCAAAAATNNAACACTTATTGCATGCCTTCAAATCCTAAGGCATATAACTTGGATTTAAATGTATATGATAGTAGTTATGCTGGCATATATGAGGAAGAGTATTCTAAATATGAATTTAAAAGGAATGAAGATAATCTGTATTTTATACAAGAAGGCAAATGGGTAATGCCTATATACCCAATATCAGAAAACACGTTCCATCATACATGGGTAGACCAAGAGTATATATTCGAAAAGGATGGAAAAGGAGAAATTTATTTTGATGGCATTAAGAAAAATGTTAAATGAAGCCATTGACGATTTATCCAATCGTGTTTTTAGACGGTATCATGTTCAAAGTGCGTAAGGATCGCTTCGTAGCCTAGGGGCACCTGCCCCTAGGGTTTATCGCTTGGTTTTCCAGGGCGGTAAAAAAGGCGATCCCTATAGGAATCCGCCCCGTAAAACTTCACATGCCGCTCGAGTCGCTTCCCAGCGTTGGCCTATCCTGCATGTGANNTACACAGTTCGTAAGACACTCCCTCTGGCTTAAAGAATAATCTGATATTACTCTATTTGCGATAAGCTTCAAAAGTAATGATTTGATTTTTATCTGTAGGATATATGCCAAATCTATAATCAGAGGAAATGGTAATGTCAACAAAACCAACCTTCTCCAGAATTNNACTCCATACCACCGCAGCGGAAAACGCTCTAATTCAGTTTGTATCAGCTGATTGCTACGCCATTTTTCATATCGCAAATGAGAAACCGTATATTGGTCAATAAAATTGACTTCAACAAGGGATTCATTTAAGGTAATTAAATCTCCTTCAGGGGTGCTCCAGGTTCTTGTTGAGATAGGCCCGGTATTGAAATTTGATTGTATAAATATATCAACAATAAGACGGCCGCCTATGGCAAGATGCTCATAAAAGCATTTTAACCCATTTATAGCTTCTGTTAAATTCTCCAGCAATAGAAAAGAGCCTGTGGGAATAATAATTGCTTCATATTTATGGGGCAGGGAAAAAGCTTGCATATTTTTTTCATAAAGATCAGCTCTAAGTCCTCTCTGTTCACAGTGAAATCTACATAAGTCCAGCATCTGGGGAGAGGAATCTATGCCATCTACAATAAAGCCTTCCTCCAGCAGAGGAATTAAGATACGGCCTGTTCCTGCTGCCGGCTCAAGAATTCTTCCTTTAACAGCATTAAGTCTTTCTTTGTAAAACTCCACGTCTCCAAAGGAGTGTCCGATAGGCTTGTCTATATTATATACTTCTGTAGAAAGCTTACTATAAAAACTAAACATATTGTTTTACCTCCTCATAATTGTTAAAACAATTGAAATCATTTACTAAACAGTTCTAAGCCTTTTTAATAGATACGTAAATTTCCATAGAAATTTTCCTTTGATCTTTTTAGATTAATTCTTCGGGGCGGTGCTACAGGTGCATGTATTCTGTAAAAGCTTGGAGGGTACCCAGAGACTTTTTTGAAGGCTTTTGTAAAACCGGCATGGGTTTCAAAACTATAAAGTCTATTTAAATTAATAATACCATTTAGCATTGATAATATCCGGATTATTAATAAATATGCTGCCATCATATATTTTACCAATGACGGGAGGGATTTCGCTATTGATTATCAATATCTTGATATTAAAAGGCAGCAGGACAACAGATATGGAAACCAGTCAAAACAGAAGCTGCAAAGATGCTCCATATGGNNCTGATATGGAGGAACGCTTTATGGAAAATAGAGAAGGAAAAATTATAATGGGCATCGTTATAACCATGGCCATTTTTATGCTGTTGGATGCAGTCCAGTCCGGTTATGATGAAAGCAAGGCGGTTATAGGGCAAGAAGAGCTGCCGATAAAGCAAACAAATGTCTTGGAAAAAGATACTGGGCATTATCCAATGGAGCCCAAACCAGAGGCGGATGAAAGCACAGCCGGAGATATAGATGCTCAAGAAAGCATTCCGGAGAAAGACACCCCTAAAGAGGCAATAATTGATATGGACAGAATCGATGGGAATCTATTGGATAGGTTAAAGTATGAAGTGGCTGATGAAAAGGAAATAATCAATGGTTTTATGAGAGAGAACAAAATCATTATGGATAAGGCTGAAAGTTATTCGGCTGTAAAGGGAGTCACATGCTTCAGGGGAAACCATCATCGTGATTCTGCCAGCTATGGTGATTCGGAATAATAATTCGCTGATACTTCGTTATTTTAATACAATGCCTATGATAATTTGTTCTATTAAAAGAAAAACTAAGGTGCAAAAGAAAAAAGAAAAGGTGATACTATGACAAATGCAAATAAAACAATAGAAACTGGGTGGAACCTGGATAATAGCTATGCCCGGCTGCCTAAATCTTTTTTTACTAGTCTGAAGCCAACCCCTGTACCTTTACCTAAGCTGATTATCCTGAATTATCCGCTGGCATCATCATTGGGATTAAATGTTTCGGTGCTTAAAAGCAATGATGGCATAGAGATGCTTGCTGGTAACCAGATTCCCCAAGGTGCTCTGCCCCTTGCTCAAGCATACGCAGGGCACCAGTTCGGACATTTTACCATGCTAGGAGACGGCAGGGCTCTGCTGCTTGGCGAGCAGATTACGCCTTTAGGTGAACGGTTTGATATTCAGCTTAAGGGTTCAGGCAGAACGCCATATTCCCGCGGAGGTGATGGTCGAGCCGCCTTTGGACCCATGCTGCGCGAATATATTATAAGTGAAGCAATGCATGGTCTTGGCATTCCTACCACTCGAAGCCTGGCGGTGGTGACCACCGGTGAATCAGTAATACGTGAAACCGTACAGCCTGGTGCAGTTCTAATCCGCGTCGCTGCAAGTCATCTGAGGGTCGGCACCTTTCAATATGTTTCAAAATGGGGGACTGTTGAGGAACTTAGGGTTCTGGCTGATTACACACTGCAAAGGCATTTCCCAAATATAGTCCTTGATGATAACCGCTATCTTTTCTTGCTTGAGGAAGTTATCAAACGGCAGGCTTTGCTCATTGCTAAATGGCAGTTAGTCGGATTTATTCACGGGGTAATGAATACTGATAATATGAGCCTTAGTGGTGAAACCATTGATTATGGTCCTTGCGCCTTCATGGATGTCTACGACCCCGAAACCGTATTCAGTTCTATTGATACCTATGGACGCTATGCTTACTGTAATCAGCCCAGCATTGCTGCGTGGAATTTTGCCCGTTTTGCTGAAACTTTATTACCACTGCTGCATCACAGCAAGGAACAGGCTGCTAAAATGGCCCAGGAGGAGATTACGAATTTTGCCGAGTTATATCACAATAATTGGCTGGCGGGAATGAGAGCAAAACTGGGAATATTTAACGCAGAACCAGAGGATGAATCCCTTATTGAAGACCTTCTCAATATGATGCATCGGTATGGTGCTGATTACACTAATACCTTCCGCGCATTAACTTTAGATAAACTGGGGGATATAGTTCTGTTTGATACTGAAGGATTTGCAGAATGGTATAAGCTGTGGCAGGGCAGATTAAGCAGGCAGCAGGAACCAAAAGCCTCTTCCGATCAGCTGATGATGAGATCCAACCCGTCAATAATCCCTCGCAATCATCGAGTAGAGGAAGCTCTTGAAGCCGCATGGAAGCAAGGAGATTACAGTGTCATGGAGCGATTTCTTAATGTGCTTTCAAACCCCTATGCTTANNTGCTGAGCAGGAGGATTACACTGCACTTCCTGCACCATCGTCTTGTCCCTACCGAACCTTTTGTGGTACTTAAATATAAAAGCAAATAGCTATAGAGATAGTAACTTAAAATATTTTTATTTAATAAGGAATACTGCATATGGTATTCCTTATTTTTATTAGTATTTCATTATGTATATAAAATCAAAAGGAATCATCCTATATATTTTTTATAGATATAATCATGTCACAAAAGACAAATTACAAATATTTACGTATAGGTAAATGAGTGCTAATTATGTCAGGGAATATAACTAACTGATATATAATTAATAGTGGCTCACGGGGAGGATAAATATTATGAAAAATATAACAAGAACCGGTAAG
>DPSW01000440.1:16708-16944 GCA_003527145.1 Clostridiaceae bacterium
AAGCAAGGAAAGCATTGCCATACTTAATGAAGCAGCAATGCTGGCTGATTCGCTTAAATATAAAGAAACAAGAAAGCTATTGGAGGATAATTATGACATTATCAAGGATAACGATATGGCACTAAATACATATGGATTTATAGAGTTTCATATTTTCAATAATTATGAAAAGGCAGAAGAATTATTCCAAGGGGCCATAAAGTTGAATCCGAAAAATCCTAAACATTATATAGGAA
>DPSW01000316.1 GCA_003527145.1 Clostridiaceae bacterium
AGACCTACAGCTAGCGAACCTGATCCGCACCCTCTTTCAAATAGCAGTTTTCCTGTCTTTGGAACGTGTATACATGGATTTATGTTTACCTCTGTTGAAGAAGCGCTATATGGTATTACTCCTATTGCCTTTGCTTTAATCTCCGCAGCAATATGTTTTACCAATTCACTAATGAATTCAGCTTCATATTGGTTAAGCCCTGCTTCCAGTATTAGATGAGTTATACCAGGTAAGCTAACTAGTTTTCCTATTATTTTATGATTTCTGAATGTAGATTGATAGTCAATGATTTGATACTCTATAGGCATGTATGCTTTAACTTTATATAAGTTGTTTTGTATTTTTTTTACACTGCAGTGCACAAGTGAATTTAACCCAGAAGATTCTAGACGGAACTCCATCTTATCAGAATAACCTAACCAACTTACAAGAGCTGCAGCTGACATAATTCCATCACCACAAAATTCCCCGGCTGGCATCTCTAACCTTAGTATTGCCTCCTTTCCATTAGGTTTTTTAATAAAGCCTACCTGTTCCGCATTTATGTGCGTATATGTTATTATTTTACTTACTACCTCTGGATAATTATTAGAATCAACATAATTTGTCACCAATACGGTTGTATTCTCTGCAGGACTCAATTTAACAAAATTCAATTCCANNGAGTTGCGTTTTGACTGCCTCTTTTATATTCGATAGGTTTTCTGGCAATTAATTATGCCTCCCTTATTCTTTTATTGATGGTTTAGGATGTTACAAAATGCTTAACCTTTAATAACTTCAAGTAGTTCAAATAGTTATTTTTAAGGATTCCCTTAATCCTTTTTCAAACACAAAATTGATAAAACTTTAATATTTAAAAATATAGATCAAATAGGGAATCCAAAATTAANNTTAATTCAATCATCTTTTTAGTTCTTATCTAACTTCTTATTTAAGCTTGCCTATAGCTTCCTCTACTGCCTTTAATATTTCACCTTTCTTAACAAGTTCAATTGCCGGTGTAGATTGACTTGGCATATAGGTGTCACAATATGCAGCTTTTACGTCTTTTCTTATTCTTTCAAAGGCTGCGCTTGTACCATTTCCAAGCTTAAATTGTCCCAGTTGCTCTTCGGTAAGCGAAATAGCCTCTGCTGCTATTAGATACTCAATTCCTAATATCTTTGCAACGTTATCTATAACCATCTTAGCCTTCCTTGCAGCCCATGGAGCCATGCTTACGTGGTCTTCCTGGTTGCTCTTAGTGGGTATAGAATCTACACTTGCAGGGAAGCATAGTGTCTTATTTTCAGAAGCTAATGCCGAAGCTGAGCACGCAATTATTGCATATCCGTAATTAAGTCCTGCGGGATTTCCTGCTAAGTTTGCAGGTAAACCATAGCTTAATGTTGGGTCCAATAGATTAAAGCTTCTTCTTTCAGAAATATTGCCAAGTTCTGATACTGACATACTTAATATATCCATAGCAAATGCTATAGGTTCTCCATGGAAATTTCCNNTTTACCATCTTCATTCCAGAAAACTAAAGGATTGTCAGTAGCTGCATTTATTTCTTCTTCGATTATTTTATTTACATAGTCCAAATTATCCCTAACTGCGCCCTGTACCTGTGGCAGACACCTCAATGAATATACATCTTGTACTCTAGGTTTGTATTCATGATGGAGTACATCAGTTTTCAAAATAACCATTCTAGCTTCTTCTGTTACTCTTTCACTGCCTTCTACTAGTGTTCTAATGTTTGCTGCACAATCTATTTGCCCTTTATGCTTACGTACCAGCTGAATTCTTGGATCGAAAGCTGCTGTTTCCCCTCTAACAGCTTCCAAACTAAGTGCTGCTGAAATTTCACATTCTCGTACAAGCTGCTGTGCATCGTAGCAGTTTAGTGCTGCCATACCAGTAAACATAGTAGTACCATTTATAAGTGCTAAGCAATCTTTCGCCTTTAGCTGGTATTCAATTGGAGTTATGCCTGCCCTTTTCAACGCCTCGGGAGCAGACATTCTTTCTCCCTTATAAAATGCTTCTGCTTGAGGGTATCCTACTAAAACAGATACCATATGGGCTAATGGTGCTAAATCCCCACAGGCTCCAACAGAACCTTGAATCGGAATTACCGGATGAACACCTTTATTCAGCATTTCTAAAAGTCTATCTACGACCTCCATCCTAAGTCCTGAAACACCTTGGCAAAATGCGTTTAGCCTTACTANNCCACCACAGTGAGACATAATTATATTGTTTTGGAATGTATCATTTTGATCCATTATGACATTAAGATATTTAAGTTTACCTACTCCTGTATTAAACCCATATGTAGGTGGTGAATCTGGTGATATCCAATGCTCGTTAATATATTCTCGCACCTTAATAATTTCTCTTCTGCTTTCTTCTGCTATTTCTACTGGAGCAAAATGTCTAGCTACATTGACTACATCTTGGATAGTTAAGCTATTGCCATCTAAAATAACCTTATTCATACTTGACCCTCCTTGTTGTTTCTCTCAGCATAGATACTTTTTTCTATTGCAAATCTATACTAAGGATCATTATATTTTAACTATATTTTCATCCCATCGAAAAATCGTAAAATTATTATAAATATTTTGAAATAATCATCAATTGATTTGTATAATCATAAAAATTAAATCATCTACTGCCCTTAAAATATTTTTGAAAGTATTTCTTTTCACCTTTATAGATACCCCAGTTTCTCTTACCAGTTGGCTTTTTTTTGTCAGTTCTGAAAGTGCAAATTTAGCTATATCATCCTTAGATTCTGTCAAATTATCAAGCTTGTTAATTATCATGACTTCAGTATCAATTAATTCTATTGGCATAGGAGATACAGCCCCTACTATTATTTTGGCGACTCTATTCTCTTTATTCTGAGAATATCTTGTGGCTATATTCATAATAGGAAAATCTATTGAAGCCCTTAAGCTATATTTCTCAAATTTTGTCCAACAGTTTTCCGGCAGGTAGGGAATATAAAAACCTTTTAAAATGAAGTCATGTGTCTTTAGGAGCCCATTTCTGTCAACATGACTTTTTATAAGCTCGCTCACAGATATTCTTCTTAATCTTCCGTCAAATATTTCTGCTTCGACATCTAAACTCAATAGCGCAGGAGCTATATCCGAATAATATAAGGCTCTGCATATCTCAGATTTTGGAGCTTGATGACATATATCACCTCCTATTTTAAAACATGGAGCTAAGTTACTTCTCCAATCTTCTGATTGATTAAAATACATACACCTCCTATCCTGTAGAACATTGCCGCCTATGGTTCCTGTATTTCTTATTTGTGGGGAAGCCGCTCTTCTCGCAGCTTGAGCTAGTGCTGTAAAGGAATCTATGATAAATCTATTCTCATAGATTTCTGTCAAAGTAACCATTGAACCTATGAATATTCCTTCTTCATCTTTCTCTATCTTTTTTAATTCCATTACTTTTTCTAAGCTTATAACATTTTTAGGTTTTTTCAAATTATATTTTAATAGAGGTATATAATCTGTCCCTCCTCCTAAATAAACAGAGTCTTCATACTTTTTTTTAAAATCATAGGCAATCGGAAGGGTTTCAGGAGTAAGGTATTCGAAACTAGATTTTATCATAATAAAATCACCCCTTTTGTTTTAAATTCTTTTATATGCTGCATCCTCTAGCAATGTATGAGTGAGTTATAGGAATCTCCTTAATCTCTTCTCCTGTGGCATTGGATATTGCAATTGCTATTGCGGCAGCAACTGGAACAGTGGATAATTCTCCAACACTCTTGGCTCCAAAAGGCCCAGTTGGTTCATATCCATCAGCAATATACACATGAATCTCCGGCATATCAAGGGTTAAAGGTACTTCATAATGAAGAAGATCTGAGGATAAGACTTTTTTAGTCTTTTTATCAATTTCAATCTGTTCCATCATGGCATAACCTACACCCATACTTACTCCTCCCTGAACTTGGCCTTCCACGAGCTCAGGATTTATGGCTTTTCCTACATCTACTGCTTCAATGATATGCTTTAAACTAACACTGCCTGTAATCATATCAACAGAAACTTTGGCCCAACAAACCGCAAAAGGCGGAGGAGCTTCTTCTGCTTTATAGCTTGAACTCCCTATTATGATTACTCCTCTTTGGCCAAAAGTTATCTTTGATATGGCTTCTTTAAAAGTTAACTCTAAGTTGCCGTTAGAAGGCCTAACAACAAACCTGCGCTTCTCAAAAATAATATTTTCTTCATTGACTCCATATAATCTCGCCAATGCCTTTATTATCTTTTCTCTTGCATCCTTTACAGCTAAAAATACAGCATTACCTCCCACGTATGTTTGACTGCTGGCAAAAGTGCCAGTATCGTAGGGAGTAAATTTGGTATCAGCAGCAGTTACAGTTATATCCTTTAGATCAATCCCTAAACCTTCTGCAGCAATCTGACTAAGTATTGTTTCGCTACCCTGACCTATATCGGCAGAACCCATAAGCAAGTTTGCTGTACCATCATCATTTACCAAGATGACACTGGAGCTCATACCTTCCTTTGAGGATGGGCCAGAGGTATGGCAGCAAAATGCTGTACCCCAAGCTTCTTTTATGTTAGGATCATTGTTAGTCCTGCTTTTCGATTCTTCTTCATCTATTCTCTTTCTTATTTCTTCTCCTCCCTTTAAGCATTCTTCCGTAGCACAGCTAAGAAGAGAAGCTGTTGCAGCCGGCAGTTTATCACCAGCTTTTACGTGATTTTTCATCTTGAATTCTATAGGATCCATATTTAGCTTTTTAGCTATTGTATTAAGCATCACTTCCCTTGCAAAGGTCATCTGCGGATTTCCATATCCTCTTACCGCTCCGCTTACAGGGGAATTGGTATATACACAGTATCCTTCAAAAAGATAGTTCGGTATTCTATAGTTCACCTTCCTACTCCCTGCCGCAACCACTGTTGGCCCATGCGTTGTATATGCACCTGTATTGTAATAGGATTTAGCCTTAAATGCCTTGATGTATCCATCCTTTGTTACGCCTATCTTTAGGAATATTTTTGCGCTATGCCTTACTACCGAAGCATACATTTGCTCTTCTCTTGTATTTATGATCTTTACGGGTCTTCCAATAGCCTTTGAAAGTATAGCGCCTACATGCTGATTATGCAGTTGCTGCCTCTCACCAAAGCCGCCACCCATAATAGGCTTTATGATCCTTACGTCATTTTCAGCCATATCCATTAGCCTTGCCAATACTCGTCTTTCTTGAAAAGGGGTTTGCGAAGTACTTATTATGTTTAGCTTGCCTTCGTAAGTATAGTCACAAATACAGCTATTAGGCTCCATAGAAACATTTTGTATCATAGGTGTATAATATACATCTTCAAAAACATAGTCTGATTCTTCAAAACCTTTATCTACATCTCCCTGCTTAGCCTCTATTTTCTTTACAATANNTGAGTGCTTCATCAACATCAAATATTGTAGGTAGTTCCTCGTATTCTACTATCAATTTATCCAAGGCTTCTTTGCATACCTCTTTTGTGACTGCAGCAACTGCAGCTATACGATCACCCATACACAATGGCTGATCCGTCAATATCCTTTCATCCTCTATTAATAATGGAGAAGGAGGATTCCCCGAACAGTTAAACAGCTTATCCGGAACATCTTGCGGAAGTAGTATCTTTAATACTCCAGGTACCTTCTCCGCCTGGCTCTTGTCAATGCTTTTAACTCTAGCGTGTGCATAGGGGCTCCTTAGGATCATGCCATATACCATATCGGGTAAAACATAATCGTCTGTATATTTTGCTTGGCCTATAGCCTTCTTTACAGACTCAAATCTAGGATGTGACTTGCCCACAACCTTAAAATCATCCATATTACTTTTCCTCCATTTCAGAATCCTTTCTTTGATTATTAAGTTTATCTGCTGCATTTTTAACTGCATTTATTATCTTTGTATATCCTGTGCATCTGCACAAATTTCCTGACAAGGCTTCTTTTATCTCTAAATCAGTAGGGTTAGGATTCTTATCCAATAAACCTTTGGCAGACATAATCATTCCAGGCGTACAAAATCCACACTGTATTGCATTTTCTTCTATAAAAGCTTCTTGAATAGGATGAAGCTTTTCTCCCTCATTTAGTCCTTCTATTGTAGTTATCCTCTTGCCATCAGCCTGTATTGCCAAAAGCATGCAGGAATTGACAGCTTTTCCTTCAAGCAGTACAGTACATGCTCCACAATGTCCACTGTCACAGCCTTTTTTTGCCCCCATAAATCCAATACTTTCTCTTAAAAAATCTAAAAGCGTCAAATTAGACGGTATATAAGAGCTATACTCTTTTCCATTAATATCTATACTAATATGAGTTGTTTGATAGTCCACAAGCCTCACTCCTTCTAAATTTTCAATTATTTAGACTAATCTTACAATGTATGCGTCTG
>DPSW01000136.1 GCA_003527145.1 Clostridiaceae bacterium
GCTGACGGAATAGTAGGCAAAAATACTTACAGGGCATTGAACAACAGCTCGTCAGCTGCCTTAAGCTCCAGAGGAACGGTTGAGAGAACAAGCGGGAGCAATATCGTGGCGGCAGCAAAATCTTATATGGGAGTGCCCTATGTATGGGGCGGAACTTCTCCAAGCGGTTTTGACTGTTCCGGTTTTGTCCACTATGTCTATGGTAAATATGGAATCTGGCTTCCAAGGACTACAGAATCTTTATATCCCACCGGAACCTATATAACCAAAGCTAATCTCAGAGCAGGAGATCTTGTATTCTTTACAACTTATGCTCCGGGTGCATCCCATGTGGGGATATATATAGGCAACGGCGACTTTATCCATGCCAGCAGTTCAAAAGGCGTAACTATTAGCAATTTAAGCAACAGCTATTATGCACAAAGATATTTCGGTGCAAAAAGAGTGATGTAGCCTATATTTCATTCTCGTAATATTCGCCTTGCTCCATGATACGTCGCAATTTCTCCATATCACGAGTCANNCGCCTCCTTCATAACCATAGGTATCCAATACTCTTCCGGTAGGACATCTCGATACCATTACTACAAAAACTCCATTATCTATGGCATATTTTATGCCCTCAATCATTTTAGGAGGCACATTTCCTCTCCCCAGGGCCTCAAGCACAATGCCTTTGGCACCTGTATCCACTGAGTATTTTATAAATTTTNNTACTGTCTGTTTATTACATCTCTATGGAATATTACCCTGTCGTTATCTACAACCCCCAGAGCCCCGAATTCCAAAGACTTGAAAGTATCCAAGCTCAATGTGTTCGTCTTGGTAACTTCTCCGGCTGCATTTACTGTATTGTTCATTACCACCAGTACACCCTTATTTTTTGAGTACGGTGAAATCGCTGTACATACGGCGGCTGCCAGATTGCTGGGTCCGTCATAGCCCAATTCAGAACTGTTTCTCATAGCGCCGGCAACGACTATGGGCTTCTCACAGTTTATGGATAGATCCAGAAGATAAGCAGTTTCTTCCAATGTATCCGTCCCATGGGTAATTATTACTCCGCAAATATCATCTCTGCTGATGGTTTTCAAAACCAGGCTGCGTAACTCCATCATTTTTAATGGGCCTATATGAGGTCCCGGCAGCTTGCCGAAATCTATGGATTCGATTTCAGCAAATTTATCGATATTCGTCACCAAAGACATGATCTCATCATTTGACAAAGATGGTATAGCGGCACCTATCCGAGGGTCCACCGTCATTGATATAGTTCCACCTGTGAATATTATGGCTACCCTAGGCTTTTTCATTGCATAACCCCCAAAATCAATTTTTATATAATGCTTACATATGGATTATCTTTAATGTAAANNCGCTCTTGCCTCTTCGGCATAATCAATGCCTATCCTCTTTGCTTTTACAATCTCAAAACTATCCTCCTGCGCCTGATTTTCACATATAAAAAGTCTATCACCCGTCAAATCTTCTCCATTTAATTCCTTGGTTATATTAAAAGCTTTGCAGAGCTTTCCCGGCCCATTGGTCAAATTCTTAACTTGGCTCTTCTTCAGCTCTTCAACAGCTTTCCCATACCTGTAATTTGCCATATGTTCCAAGCCTTTTACAGGCTCTGCGGCCCTGATAAGTACAGCCTGGGCAATTTCTTTTTCTGCAGCTACAACATTTAAGCAATAATGCATGCCGTATATGAAATACACATAAGCATGCCCCTCTTCACCATACATGACTTCTGTCCTGGCCGTTCTTCTGCCCTTATAGCTGTGAGCCGCCTTATCGTCATAGCCCATATATGCTTCAACCTCTGCAATCCTTCCTATAAGCTTCTCATTCTTGACTATATGCACTAAATATTTGCCAAGAAGCTGCTTTGATAGATCAACAGCATTTTCCCTGTAGAAACTCCCATTAAGCTTTACCAACTCCAATTTACCTGCTGAATCAAAATGCACCTAACCGACCTCCGATTTATGTTCTTCGTCTTTCTTCGCTGATTCCTTAGTTACAGCGATGCTCCTCAAAGTAACAGATATTATGACGATCGCTCCTCCTAAAATTGCATATGGACTTGGTTTTTCGCCTGCAAATAAAAATACCCAAATAGGATTCAATAAAGGTTCAAGGACGGTTATCAATATTGCCTCCAATGCCGACAGATGCTTCATAGCCAATGCATATAAAATATAGGCAAAGCCAAGCTGAAATATACCCAATAATATGATGCCTAATATGCTTTGCATATCAGGTATCTTCCCTATCATAAAGGGAATTGCAACAATGAAGGTGAGCACATTTCCTATAAAAGTGGTTTCAACAGGAGATCCATCCTTTTGAAGCCTTAGAGCAATTGTCACGCAAGCAAGAAAAAAACCGCTTATGACAGCAAGCAAATTACCCAGCATGCTTCCTGAGCCCACATTATCTATAAAGAAAAGCAGCATGCCTGCAGCCACTGCGGCAATAGACAAATAATCGTACCATTTTATTTTTTCGTTAAGAATCCAGACACCTAATATTGCAACAAAAATTGGAGCTGTAAACTGCAGCAGTATTGCATTAGCTGCTGTTGTAAGCTTGTTTGCGGTTACAAATAGAATTACAGTGGATGCATAGGCTACGGCTCCTCCTAATTGAGCTTTTGACCATGTAAACATAGGCTTTCTAAGATATAGCCAAACCACAATAGAAGAAATGAAGCTCCTGGCCCCCGCTATTGCTATAGGATTCCAGTCTACAAGCTTGATAAGGATTCCGCCGGTGCTCCAAAGTATTGAAGCCAGTATAAGAAAAACTATTGATTTATAACGTTGATCTTTAAATATTCCTGTATTCATTTCTTCACTCCACATCAATTTATAACTTAGTATTATAACATCATTCTTATTCTACCTTTTATAAAAAAATCCTTTGAATATATCAATAAAGATATAAAATATATTGTTCAAGCTTTAACATAAAAACAGAGTTGTTAACCCCAACTCTGTTTTTTACTCTATACTTCAGGTTATAGATTTGATTTCCATAGGCCGTGAAGATTGCAGTATTCGTAAACATCTACGCTGTCTTTATCACAGAATACAGCTTTGGGTTCCTGCCCCGGATTTAAATGAATCCTTTCAATTCCGTTATCAGATACAACAGCAATCCATTCAATGAAGTGCTCAGGTATCATAGGATGCGGTACAGACCCAACCTCTACTACTATTTTGCCATCCTTCCTGGAGGCAGCCGGTACATGCTTTTCCTGAGAAGCATCAGTAGTGTTTGCAACCAGCTTTGTCATCGGTTTGCCGCAGCATACGAGCTCCCCTCCGCCGTTTTTTATAAGCTCTACAATATTCCCGCATACACTGCAGCGGTAAAAAGTTACTTTTTCTTTCATGTTATACCCACCTCTCAAATAATTATTTCTTTGTAAAGTATGGCTATCAATAATAATTATAAATAATATACCATTCTATGTCAAATCAAAACGCTTATGACCGCTCCAAGTCCTAATGCGATGGCCAAAGCCCCGTTAATGATAATAAAGTTCTTGACTGCCAGCACAAAGGTATCTTTTTTGCTCTGATGTTCATAAAAAAGCTTAATATGCTCGCTGACCAGGAAATAAGTTGCAAGAAGCA
>DPSW01000042.1 GCA_003527145.1 Clostridiaceae bacterium
AAAAAACTTATATTTCAAGACCTGCCTCCCTTCTACAAGACTATTTTGATATATGAATATTTTTGATGGTGCCGTTTTCAGTGTCTATTATCATTCGATAATCTTCATTTTTGGCATAAAAAAAGAAACATAGATCACTGTCAATGTAATAAACATCATAAAACTCGCCATCCGCAATAGTCCAAGAAGGAAGTTCAATTCTAAATCTCATATTACCATCAGCATTAACAACATACGCTTGTGTATTATTGTTTGAATATGAATTTTCAAGTTCAATAATTGCAATACCTGTCATATCTGATAACGGTTGAATGATTCCACAATTATTAAAACATAATTTGTGTATTTGGGTATCATCAGACCAAGATACGCCGATTGGTAACAATTCCTTAACTGGTAATCGTTCAGGGTTGTTTTGTCGGTCGTAATTTTGGTCTTTATATAATCGAACTAAATTGTTTATAGTAGGAATAAGTTTATCCTCAATAAATAGGTCTTTGAGGACCTATAGGAATAAGCCGACTTCTATCAGCTTTATTAAGTATCTGTATTTGATTCCCGCGCACGCTTTTGTATGTTGTCTACAATTGACTGGTTGTCGTATTCCAGATCAATGGTGGTTATGCCGCTATTGCGGCAGTGCTGAAGCCAGCCCTGTGCCATGTAGCCGTAGTGAAGTTCACCGTCGAACCGGCTGTTTATATCTGTCATCGCACCGCTTGAGTCGTAGCTGTAGCTGATGAGTGGGTTTGCTTCACCTTCCTTGGTGATGGTTTCGATGTAACCCTGCGGAGTGGTTTTGATACTGAAAGCGGCGCCATCGGGACAGATAACACGGCTGAGTTTTCCGGATACATATATGAATTGGATCTTGTTACCGTTTCTGTCTTCGATAGCGCTGAGAATGCCGGTATCTGGGGCTGATTTGGTGGTGGTGAAGATCAGGAACGTCTGGGTGCGGCTGTCGAATATACGGGCCTGCTGCCTTGCCCCGGTAAGGTGGTATTGGGGAGCTTTCAGATGGCGTGAAACAAATTCCGGGGTTTTTCCGAGGTCGAAAACAAGCCTTTGACCATCGGCGTCCTCAAAGGTTGCCGTGGGTTCGGCATTGTCATACAGCAGCCGCTGGGACCAGTTGCAGATCCATTTGGTTCCAGGCAGAGGAGAAAAGGATCCATCATCCACGGCGACGAATTTCAATATTTCGCCGCCGTAGGTGATGTGTGAGCAAGCATGTGGTTTTCAAAGAGCTTCTATGTCAAATGTCAGTGCCTGACACCTATGATCTATGTGTAAAGTGATTTAAAACATTATCTATATTTCCATTACATAACAGTTTCCATAACTCAATAGCCTTATCTTTATTAGTATTAGTTATTGTATATTCGAATTCAGGTTCATCATCATCTTGGTCTTTATATTTAGTGAATAGTATGGTTCCATTTCTATATACATCTAATGTAAATACTGTCCACATATCTTTATCTTCATATCCATAGTTTAGCCAAGCATTTGGATGTTCTTTATAGTCTGCTTCAGTTAAATCATGTCGATTTTCATCGTAAATTTCATTAATCGCATTCAACAGCTCTTCTTCAGTTGGTTTTTCTTTACTGTCTCCGAATCTTGTATTTAGAATTATCGATGAAAGCATTTTTATTCCTCCTGTTAAAATATTATACACATATTTACTAATTCGTCGACCTCTGTATGTATTATCAGATATTTTTTTCAATTCCAAAACGTTGACGAGTCTCATTAGTATCACCAACAACAGTACCATAACTTTCTAAAAGTGGGTTTCCAGGTACTAAGACAGAAATCTGACTACCTGCCGCAATTCCACCTCCTCCCCACTTGCGTAAAAATTCTTTGTATACTTCCGGAAACTTAATACAAAGTTTGCATTCCGCTTGAACAATTTCTGAATCAGAAATCGGACCAAAAAATTCTAAATCTATTCCTTTGTTTTCTAGTTCAATTAAAATATTTTCAAAATGTGTTAGCATTTCATAAACCCGGCTTAGCTTGTCTGTTGATCCACTGTATCAGCATCAATATAACCTTTGCCAATCAATGCCTGACGTAAAGCATGATAATACTCTTTTTCTTCATCACGGAGATAATAGGAAGAATCCTTTGATTTCTCTCGCCATTTATCAATGCCAAGTTTTATCATGTCCTTGTCATTGTGATCAATACCGTAAGCTACAAGGTAACATAGACATTGGGTTAAACAAGCGGGCCATTGTGTGACTCGGCGCAGTTTGTATTTATTAACTACAGTGGATTNNATTAAGAACCTGATAAAACGCTTCTGCATATGAATCTACTTCATTCATAGATGAAATTTTTCGATAAATGAAGTCAGTAGAAAATTTCAACATATTTGAGCTTATTCCTACAGATGAAACAGGTAGCGGCTTCACTAATTCGCTAAGCAATTCGGTAAATTTAGTATATTCTAGTGCAATGATTGATGACCCTGAATATACTTTTCTATCAGTTAAATAAAAATTGAAAGTCCAAGTCACTTTATCATTGATTTTTTTTCTAAAATATTCTCCATTTTTGCAGTAAATATAGTTTTCTTCTTTAAGTAGCTCTTGCA
>DPSW01000471.1 GCA_003527145.1 Clostridiaceae bacterium
ACAATTCCTTTGGCAGTTCCGCCGGCTTTCATGAAATCATCTATTATCAATACCTTTTTCCCTTCAGGGATGGCTCTTTTAGATACAAACATGGTTTGAATCCTCTTGGTGGAGCCTGATACATAGTTTATGCTGACGGTAGAGCCCTCCGTAACCCGGTTTTCTCTTCTCAGAATCACTAAAGGTATATTTAATGCCCTGGCAGTCATATTAGCCAATGTGATGCCCTTTGTCTCAATTGTTACNNGATCATAGATCACATCAGACATATATATATAGTTTCCGGGAATGATGCGCTTCGGGTCTCTTAGCTTTTCACACAACTCATCCAAAAATCCTATTGCATCGCCATTCTCCACGTATGGCCTGTACTTAACTCCACCGGCTGCACCCGAGATAGTCTCTATCTGCCCTAAGGATATTTGCTCAACAATTTTTTTTGCTGCTGCGATATCCTCACTGATGGTGGATTTTGCCGCAGTGAACAATTCACTGAAGTAATTCAAGGAAAATAAATTGTTGGGGTTATCGCTCAGTATCTTTATAAGACCTGCAACTCTCTCATTCCTTTTGAACTTTTCCATGTGCTTCCTCCCCTAAAATACGAANNTACGAATATTATTACCAGTATCGCATTTTTTATTCACTTCTATTTTTTTTGCAGAAATCCTTCTTTAATCGCAAATAATTGTTGAACCCAACATATGATAATCATAATATGCTATAATTTTTATGATATATTTTTATATACAAGCAAATTATAAAGGCTATAATAGTAATATAATAAATAGATGTTTTATAGAGTACCGACATACTAATTTTAGGGAGTGTAAGACCATGTTTTTATCGGATAATATTAAAACCGTACATTTCATCGGCATAGGCGGAATAAGCATGAGCGGCCTGGCAGAGATCCTGCTGGATAGGGGCTATAAGGTTCAAGGATCGGATATTCAAGACAGTCCCATCATCGGAAAATTAAAAAGAGACGGAGCATCCGTAAGCATCCCTCATAATGCAGAGAATGTCATAGGAGCAGATCTGGCAGTCTATACCTCTGCAGTGAAGAATGACAATCCCGAAATAATGAAGGCGAAGGAGCTGGGTATTCCCCTTATGGACAGGGCCGCCTTTCTGGGAAAAATAATGATGGAATATTCCTATGGAGTGGCTATTGCAGGCTGCCATGGAAAAACTACCAGCACCTCTATGGTATCAATAATTTTTAAGAATGCGGAATTGGATCCTACCGTGCTGTTAGGCGGTGAGCTGGACGCAATCGGAGGCAATGTGAGAATCGGCAAGAGCCCATATTTCATCACGGAAGCCTGTGAATATATGGAGAACTTTTTAAAGTTCTATCCCTTCTATGGGGTGATTTTAAACATAGATGAAGATCATCTTGACTATTTTAAGGATCTTCATCATATAAAGGATACCTTTATAAAATTTGCGAGGCTTATCCCTAAGGAAGGCTGCCTGGCTGTCTGCGCTGACAACAGCAATGCAATGGATGTGCTGCCTCATGCAAATTGCAGGGTTGTGACCTTCGGCATAGATAATAAAGCGGATTATATGGCTGAGGATATAGAATTTGATGAATATGGTCATCCTTCCTTCAGAATCATAAAGGGTAACGAAGATATGGGTATTTATAAATTAAGAATACCGGGTGTTCATAATGTGCTGAATTCACTATCGGCCTTTGCGGTTTCCGATTTTTTCGGCATATCGAAAGAGATAGTAAGAGACAGTCTGCTGGAGTTCTCAGGAACTCACAGGCGATTTGATATATTGGGAACAGTAAATGGCATTACTGTAATAGATGATTATGCCCATCATCCTACAGCAATAAAGGTAACCCTGGATGCAGCAAAGAAATTCCCTCACAACAAGCTCTGGTGCATATTCCAGCCCCACACCTACACAAGAACCAAGCTTTTGCTCAAGGAATTTGCAGGCTCTTTTTATGACGCTGACCATGTTATAATCACTGATATATATGCTGCAAGGGAAAAGGATACGGGAGAGATCCATTCTAAGGATCTGGCCAATGAGATCGGCAAGATAAGCTGCAACACAATATACATGAAGGAATTTGCCGATATATCAGATTATGTAGCCAAGAATGCAAGGCCTGGAGATATGATCATGACGGTGGGAGCCGGAAGCATAACCAATCTTGGGCCTATGATAATGGAGAAACTGAAAGGCCTTGAATAAATCATTCAAGGCCTTTTATTGCGCTTATATTGCTTATCAATGTTTTTTCTTTGGAATTCTGCATTCACAGGGGACATTTATCTGGCATTTACCGCATCCATATCTGGGCTTATATTTTTCGGCGGTTTTATCCAAAAACTCAGAGCATGCAACATGATCCTTGCCTTTTTTTATCGAGATGGCATTGACCGGGCAATTTTTCACACAAGCACCGCACATTGAGCAATTCTCATAAATATTAATATATTCTTTATTGGCGGGAGGTAAATACAGCTCCGTTACGATGCTGCCAAGCCTCCCGGCTGCACCTTTCTTGGTTATAAGGCTCTTGGAAAGCCCGAATGTTCCGAGCCCGCATACAAATGCCACATGCCTTTCAGACCAATTGCTTGAAAATGATATTTCATCATGGGGAGAGCTGCTGCTAAGGCTGCCCTTAGACCAGAATCTTTCATCCAAGGATGGCACGATGCTGTTATAGCCTGCACTTATCAGCTCAGATTTCAAATATATACATAGATTATTCAAAAAAGTTTGGCCTTCAATACGCCCATGAAGCCATTCTTCCGAAGGCCATGACATATCCCTTTTATTGCCTTTTCTCACGGCCTCACTAAAAGGCAGAAAAAAGGATATCACTGTTTTTGCCTGTGGCAGCCATTCCCCGGGAAGCAAGAAGTGCTTGCCTATTGCCGGCGCTTCTTTCAGCGATTTAAAGCCTTCGTCGTCTGCAGAGCCGAAGGAGAAGACCGGCTCATCATAAATTTTCATTCTCACTACATTTGCAGAAATAGCGGCTTCCTTTGTTATATAATTGTCTTCCGAGTTTTCAACAAAGCAAGCTGCAGCTTTTATCATATCCTGCTCATCCATATGTTTTATCACCCCTTAATATGATCATCTTTTCTTTCTTTTCAACAGTGCAGCCGTATCCAAGGTTTTACTTGCAGCTTTGTTTCCCTCCGGCTTGGCTTCCTTAGCCTTTTTCTCTTCAGGAATGACCTCAGGCTTTTCCCTTACATCTTCCGCTCTTTGTTCTTTTTTATCTATCTTTATCTTCTTTGCAATCAACCCGCCCAATCTCGTGATCTCATCCATGGGCAGTTTCAATCTTCTTATGGCTATATCTGTTAAAAATGCAATCAACGCCAATACCAGCATCGGCAAGGTCAGATCCAATCTGCCTTGCACAGGAGCTATGGGCCCTTTAAACACTTCTCCGGCATCCTCTATATATTGTCCTCCCGACTCCATAACAAGCCGGTCCAGCTTATCACCATTTGCATCCATGGAGTATTCGGGTGAATATTGTACGGAGAGGCCGGTGCTTATGGTGCTTTTTATTTCTCCGCCCTTGCTCTGGACGATTTTGATGAGATAGGCTCCTGTATCTTCTATCCTGAAGCGCCCCATATATTGTCCGGGGGCTTCTTCATCCAGCTTTATTTCTATGCTTTCCAGAGAGGGAGCGGTTATTACGGCCTTTGTATCCATGGTTTCTTTATTGCTCTTCTGCTTGAGCCTGATTTCCCCATAGCCGTCCTGTATCCGAGTCTCCGCCTCAACATCGTCGCTGCTGTAATTTTCTATAGTCCAATTGATCAAGTTGTTCCAGAGAACGGGATTGCTGTCCCAATTCACATAGTTGCCGCTCCAGACGCCTTTCATATCCGAATTCCATGCTGCGGTCTTGCCCAAGCCGTATTGCCAAAGAGTAAGTATAGGGTCCCCTTCATCGCTTTCCAGAAGCACGCTGGCTGCATCCTTGGGA
>DPSW01000251.1 GCA_003527145.1 Clostridiaceae bacterium
GCCGGGCATAGTGGAAACCTCGATAAATAAAGTGTCTCCGCCTACGGAGGTCCAAGCCAGGCCTGTGACCACCCCTACCTCATTTTTCATATTTGCGACGTCATATCTATATCTGGGTATGCCCAGGAATTTCTTGAGATTTCCAGGATTTACCCTCACAGTTTTCTTATTCTTTTCAACTATTTCTGTTGCAGCCTTTCTTATGACTTTGGCCAGTTCTCTTTCCAGGCTTCTTACTCCGGATTCTCTGGTGTACCTGTTTATTATATCTCTGACTGCAGCCTCAGATATGGCTACATTTCGCAATTTCAAAGAATGCTCCTTGATCTGTNNTATGTTCAGCTTCTCTTCCTCCGTATAGCCGGACAGGTGTATGACTTCCATCCTGTCAAGCAAAGGCCCCGGAATAGTATCTGTAGTATTGGCAGTAGTCAAAAACATCACCTTTGACAGGTCAAAGGGCAATTCAAGATAATGGTCTCTAAAATCCTTATTCTGCTCTGCATCCAGAACCTCCAGCAGTGCCGAAGATGGATCTCCTCTGAAGTCACTGCTCATCTTGTCAATCTCATCCAAAAGGAAAAGGGGATTCCTGGTACCGGCTTGCTTCATATAGTATATCACCCTGCCGGGTATTGCTCCAATATAGGTTCTCCTATGTCCCCGAATCTCTGCTTCATCTCTGACTCCGCCGAGAGACATTCTGACAAATTTTCTTCCCATAGCCCGGGCTATTGATTTGGCAATGGAGGTTTTTCCGACTCCCGGAGGGCCTACAAGGCAAAGTATGGGACCTTTCATATTGTTCGAAAGCCTCCGTATTGCCAGATACTCCAATACCCTTTCCTTCACCTTTTTTAAGCCGTAATGGTCTTCATCCAGCACATTTCTGGCATTCTTTATATCCAGATTATCATCTGTCTCATTGTTCCACGGCAAGTCAAATATCCAATCGAGATAAGTCCTGATAACTCCTGATTCCGGCGAACCCGGCGCCATCTTTGTAAGCCTGTCTATTTCCTTTTCAACCTTATTTATTACCTCTTCAGGAAGCTCAAGCTTTTCNNCTAATTTGTTCCTGTATTCTTCGATCTCTTCTTCAAAGCCGTCCTTATCGCCCAATTCCTTTTGTATAGCCTTTAACTGCTCTCTTAAATAATATTCCTTCTGAGTTTTATCTATTTGCTTTCTAACCCTGTTGTTGATCTTTCTTTCCAGTTCAAGGATGTCCAGCTCCTTAAGTATTACGGAATAAAGCTTTTCAAGCCTGCTTTTGACTTCAAACTTAGCGAGTATCTCCTGCTTTTCTTCTATTTTTATCGTCATATTTGATGCAATTCTATCCGCCAACCGATCGGCATCATCTACCGCAGAGATTGTAACCAGTATTTCCGGCGCTATCTTTGAATTCAACTTTACATATTCTTCAAATGCATCTGTGACACTTCTCTTCAATGCCTCAATTTCCGGTTCTCCATCCTCTATGTCACTGTTGTATTCCATAACATCGGCAAGGAAAAACGGTTCATCGGATACGATAGAATGTATTTCTGCCCTTGATATCCCTTCTACCAATACTCTGATAGTATCCCCGGGAAGCTTTAACAGCTGCTTTACCTTGGAAATAGTCCCTACTTTATAGAAATCTTCTTCTTCAGGCAAATCAGTATTGGCATCCATCTGGGTAACCAGGAATATGAGCTGATCATCTATCATAGCCTCTTCCAAAGCCTTTACAGACTTTTCTCTTCCTACATCAAAATGAAGAACCATATATGGAAATATGCTTAAGCCTCTTAACGGAAGGAGAGGCAGCCTTTTCATGTTGCTTGGCATAACGATCACTCCTGTAAATGATTATATTGTAATAATTTTCTTCCTCCATGTCTAGTATATTATATATTTATACTCTTCATTAAGCAACCACTTTTTAAATATGATTAAATTCGGAATGTGAAGCTTATACGAAAAAAGAAGAGACGGAAACCACTGATTAGCACGGCAATAAAAAGTGAAGGGTGAAATCAGTGGTTTCCGTTCCCTACTGCGCCGAGGTTACATTGGAGCTGCTTTGCATAGGTGCAACACCATTAGCAGCCAATAGGCCTGTATCCGGCAGTGCCGTAAGATGTTTTGACCTCTGATGAGTCTTGTTTAATGCAATATCTATAACCTCTTTTATATCTTCTACAGGTATTATTTCTATGCCTATATTATTCAATATCTCTTGATAGTTTTCCTTCGGTATGATAACTTTTTTTCCGCCTGCGGATTTCGCAGCTTCTACCTTGGCTACTACGCCGCCCACCGGCATGACCTTACCCCTTATGGATATTTCACCGGTCATAGCTATATTATTATCCACCGGCATGTTTGTAATGGAGGAGTAAATCGCAACCGCTACGGCTATGCCTGCGGAAGGGCCGTCTATGGGAACGCCGCCGGGGAAGTTCAGATGTATATCATAATCTCCCGGATTTATATTCAGGTATTTTTTTATCACGGTTAGGACATTCTCTACAGAGGATTTCGCCATGCTCTTCCTTTTTACCTTTTTACCGTCATTGGACCCTATCTCTTCCTCGTCTACTATGCCCGTTATAGTCAACCTTCCTTTGCCTTTATCAGCATATGAGGATGAAGCTTCAATTTCCAGTATGGTTCCCATATTGGGGCCATATACGGCCAGACCGTTCACATAGCCCACCTGTGGCTCCTGGCTTATCTTCTTTTCGGGGCGCGGGCTGTATTGTCCGCTGTTTACCACCCATTCTATGTCCCTTATCAGGACCTTGCTTCTTCCTTCGTTTATGTTTATGCCTACCGCTGTTTGAATAATGTTAACCGCTTCTCTGCCATTAGTGGCATACTTGGCAATGACATCTGTAACGCCTTTTTCCATATCGAAAAATATTTTTCTGATGGTATTCTCACATACTATCTTTATCTCATCAGGGCTCAATGCCTTAAAATATATCTCCAGGCATCTGGATCTGAGAGCCGGAGGTATGGATTCGGGACCTCTGGTAGTTGCCCCTATGAGCCTGAAGTCTGCAGGAAGGCCGTTTTGAAATATATCATGTATATGAAATGGTATATGAGGGTCCTCTGAATTATAATAGGCGCTTTCTAAGAATACCTTCCTGTCCTCCAGAACCTTAAGCAATTTATTCATCTGAATGGGA
>DPSW01000303.1 GCA_003527145.1 Clostridiaceae bacterium
GGAGAAGGAGGGATTCGAACCCTCGCGCCAGTTTCCCGACCTACGCCCTTAGCAGGGGCGCCTCTTCGACCTACTTGAGTACTTCTCCAGGTCTAAGTTATGGTTCTCTTATGGAGGAGAGAGTGGGATTCGCTCCGTTCGCTTTCGCTCACTATCTCGCCTGGGAGGGAAAATGCTTCCAAAGGGCGCATTTTCTTGTTCCTCCCGTTCGAATCCCNNTTCTCTTATGGAGGAGAGAGTGGGATTCGAACCCACGGATGTCGTGAAACATCTCTGGTTTTCAAGACCAGCTCCATCAACCGCTCGGACATCTCTCCAAATTTAAGACATATTAAATTATAACAGGTAAATTTATATGTGTCAACAAAAGCATAATAAATTTCGGTGTCAGTTTGTGGTTATGGAATTCCGTAGCTGCCGGTCTCTAGATCCTTGAATATAGGCAAACGTGGAGGATAATAAGTAAACCATATAAATAAAGCACCAAATATAATGAGCAAAACAAGTCCAATAATATTAATATTTTTATTAATATTGCTCATCATAATTTTAAAGCTTACTATTCCATATATCACTGCTCCTAATATATAGGATATAATATCTAAAAGCAATAAGTGTTTCCCTGTCAATGCAGTATAAGAATAGAAAAACAATACGATAAAAAGATTCATAGCAAAAATGCCGATAGCTTTTGCAAAGAAATAATTATTTGTATATCCCTTAATAAAAGGATATTCAATAAGGAAAAAAAGTATCATGGACCAATACCCTAATTTGAGATGTTCCCAAACGCTTTCGTTTACTGCGCTGAATGCGCCTGCCAAAGGTGAGTTTCCTGACCATCTAAAAGTAAAATGGAGCAAAGAGCCTACAACTATTACCCAGATAACAGAAGCTATTTGCCATCTCAAAATTTTTTCCCTCTCAAAAATCATTACTTCAACCTCTTTAACTTTATTTAATCATATTTTTTACCCTTTCGCCTTTTTTATTTAAACTTATCTTAATGTAAGAATAAACCTCTCAAAACCGGTTTGTTCATCAGATTTAAAGCTGCATGTATATTCAGAAACATCTTTAAAACGGAAATATACAACCGTGTGGTAGTTTTCCATTAAGTCTTCATAATTTTTAATCTCCACACTTGATATATATTCTTTCTCTGCTAAATCCATTATCTTTTTCTCTGCTTCTTTTGATAATATTAAATTTTCAAAATCCAAACTAAATTTTTGATTGCCTTCGCCATCATATAATACTCCTGATTTGATAGCAGGACAAAAACAACCTCCTGCAAGTACAGTACCTTCTACTTCTTTAAAATCAAAAGTAATTTCCTTATTATTCTCTGCAATATTTTTTATCCCTATTTTGTTTACACAATTTCCCAAATTAACCAAGGATCCATGCTTTAAGCTGTAATATAATTGTTCTCTCGAAAATTCTCCTTTTTTTATATCATAATTTATATTATGAGGAAATACTTTGAAGCCATTAAATACATTATTGCCTTCGCAGTAAAAAGAGATGATTCCATTGTCATAGGATACATCAGATATATAATCTCCAGTGTCAAGATTTATTGTCCTGCAGCTGTTTTCCTGAAAACCTACAAGAGCATAATTCAAATTTGTCAGAGGATAAATAGGAGATATCTGATATGCTGCCAAATAATAATTCTCATTCAGCTTCTGAAGCTTCATTATTTGAATTTCATCATTTTTTGTAACCATGGTTTTCTCCGGTGAAGCTTCCTTTAGATGCTTGTCTAATAGGGCCACAGCTTTTTCATAATCTCCCAGCTTGTACATTTCATCCTTTGCCTCTGCTGATACCTCTTTTCCAATTTTCGGTGCTTGGCTTGTGCAGCTTGCAAAAAGCATGGAACATATTATAAGCATGAAAATACAAAACTTTCTTTTCATGGTTTTCATCTCACTTTTTAATTATTTTTAATTTGTCTAAAGGCCATATCCTGGCCACAGCCTTGCCTTCAATCTGCTTGTAGTCTATGAAGCCCAGCTGCCTGCTGTCCAAGCTCACCTCTCTGTTATCCCCCATAACGAAAACCTTGCCTTCAGGCACTATCAGCGGAAACTCCAGAGCATCAGCATAGGTCTCTCCCTTGACATAGGCCTCCTCAAGCAATTCATCATTTATATATACCTGGCCTTCCTCGATCTTTATTTCATCTCCGGGAAGCCCTATGATCCTTTTTATCAGATGATTCCTGCCAGCTTTACCTCTGATAACATCAATAGTCTCCTTTATCTCATCGGCGTAATCAAGAAAGAACCCTTTGCTTGCGTTGTCCTTGTCGAGAATGATCACCTCTCCTCTTTTCGGAGCGGTAAGGTCATAGATGAACTTGATCTCCAATACCCTCTCGCCCTGGATAAGTGTGTTTTCCATAGAATTCATCCTTATCTCCGGAATAGCAAATACAGTAGATTTTAAAAACATTGCGATTGCAAACGCTATTACAACAGTTCCAAGAAACTCAAAAATCTTTTTCATGCGCATCACTCTCCGTATTTAACGATTTATTATCATATATGCCTCCCATAGGTTGGCTGCTGCCAGTATTAGAACAGCTAAAATCATACCTGCCCATTTTTCTCCATCTATAGGTGCTATCTCTTTAGACCCAATTTTTGCAGGATTTGTTACAAATATTTTTCAAGCCAGATTACAGACTCCTCCACCATGCCGATGGTCTTATAATGATTCAGCTTGGGTGTTACAATAAATTTTAATCTTTCCGGCATATCCTTATATACTTCCTTTAATCCTTCGAAAAAATATCTCTGGATATCTACGGATATGGAAGTATCACTGTCTCCATGCAGCAAAAGCATAGGCCTGGGATATAATTCATCCTTCTTCGACCAGGGGTCGTATTGCCTTATTCGCTCAAGCTGATCTTCATCTGCCAGGCCTTGTCTTTCCCGGTCGATTTCCTTGAACTTCATCTCTGCCTTCTCCCATGCGCAAGCTCCATTCATATTGATTAGGCATTTTATTTCCGGGTTTGATGCGAACACTCCGCCGGCTATGAAGCCTCCCATGGAGCTTCCAATAACGGCAAGCCTGTCAGGGTTTATTTCAAGCTTTTCTGCGGCAGCTTCTTTTAATGCTTTATATTCCGTCACCGAATTAAATATCACCCTCCAGAAATAGGATTTCAATGCTTCTGCATTATAGCTTTTCAAAGCGCCCCTCCGGCCGTGATGAAGAGCATCGGGTAAGATCACCTCAAAGCCGTTAAAGGCCAATACCTTTCCAAGAAAAAGATTATTTTCTTTATTTGACTCCCATCCGTGATAATAGATCACTGCCGGTCTTTCATTGATGACAAAGCTTGGTTTGACATACAGGCAAGGTATGCCTCCAAGCTCCACCTCCGATATCCTTAATGTATCCTTCGTTTGCATAATCGATGTCAGCCTCCTTATCTATCCAATGGCACGCCTTTCTTATAATAATCAAAGGCAACCTCTACCCCAAAACCATTTCTTTTATACAGCTCAAAGGCCCTCAAATTATTGCTGTCTACTTCAAGGCTTATGTTTTTGTATCCATTTTGCAGCAAGTCCTTCATTATCAAAAGCAATAGCTCCTTGCCGAAGCNNCCTCTGCCCTGAAATTCCGGAAGCACTCCCAGCCCATATATTATTGCTTCTTCATCTCCGAGATATCCGTTTCCTATGCCTATCATCTTGTCTTCCCGGAAAGTTGCATATGCTTTTCGATTCTTTGAATTAAAACAATTTATAATAAAGCTTTCAGCCTCTTCACGGGTTTCGTCAAATGCCAGCATGCTGACATGGCACAGCTTTTCTATATCCGATATGCCAGGCATATATAGTTTAGTCTTATATTCATAGCTCTTATCAAATACATTGGCTGATATATCAAATCTCATAAAATATTCAGTGAAGTCATAGCTCCCGCCCAGTCTTTTGATGCATTCCTGCCCCGATAGGCATTGGCTTTCACAAACAAGCAGCATATTCTTTACATCATAT
>DPSW01000405.1 GCA_003527145.1 Clostridiaceae bacterium
ACTTCTTCGAGAGTGTATTTATTCTTATCGCAAAGTTCATTATATCTCCTTTTGGCTCTTTCTTCTACAGAAGCGGTCAGAAAAAATTTAATATATGCTCGAGGAAAAACTGTTGTTCCTATATCTCTTCCATCAACAACAACATTTTTGTTTTTAGCTATCTTTCGCTGTATACTTACAATAATTTCTCTTATCTCCGGAATCATAGCAATATAAGAAACTTTTGAGCTCACAAAGGCCTCTCTTATCTCTGAGCTTACATCCTCACCATCTAGATATATACTATTATTTATAAAATCCAAAGAAGAGTTCTTAGCATAGTATAGAATATTCTTCACATCGTCCGCTTCTATTCCGCATTTGAGGACCTTTAAAGTAACGGCTCTAAATAATGCGCCTGAATCTATATAAGTATAGCTGATTCTTTCAGACAGTCTTCTTGCTACAGTGCTCTTACCCGCTCCTGCAGGTCCGTCTATAGCAATAACCTTATTGTTCAAAGCAATAACCCCCTATTTAAGCTTGACCCTCCCTAAAACAACAATATTGCCTTCTATTCTGTATCTCATTCCTTTTTTAGGGAAAATGATATTTTCTGAGGTGTTTTCAATGTTTATATTGATATACTTCTCGCTGTCTATCCCATCAATTTCTATGATATCATTATTCCTAACATTAAGTTCTATATAGGCATTATCCCCCCCTTCCTTCATTTCCCCATTGATGAACACTCTTAAGAAAGCAATATCAGCTTTGCTGTCAGCAGTTATTTTTATCTGGCCTTTTGATTCATAGTGATAATTCTCAACCACTGATTTGCCTTCCAATTCCATTGTAATGTTTTGGGGCAATATATCAATATCAATGGCTATAACAGACTGAACCGCTATAGTTAATAAAGATAAGATCAGAAGCATTTTCGTTAAGCTATTGCCCAGTCTTTCCCACGTTATTATATATTGATATTTTTTTTTATCCAGTCTTGAGTTCATAACAGAGCCTCCTGAAGGAATCATACTGCTAACTATTATAATGCTCAAAAATGTCAATTTATAGTCAACAATTTAAACCGGNNATTATAGCCTCCTGTAAATGCGTCTACATCCAGCACTTCGCCGGCGAAATATAATCCTTCAGCCAGCTTCGATTCCATTGTCCTGGGATTGACCTCTTTGATATTTATACCTCCTGAAGTTATTATGGCCTCTGAAATAGGCCTGGTACCTAGAATTTCAAATTTCATATTTTTAAGTAAATCAATCAATGCTCTTCTTTCTTCTTTCGATATCTGATTCACCGGTTTATTTTCGGGTATACCTGATAATTTAATGATTACAGGTATAATTTTTTTTGGCAGGAGATCATCCAATGAGTTTTTAAATTGCTTATTTATGTTCATATCAAAATCTCTTAATATCCTTTTATCTAATTCATCATCAGTCAAGCCGGGTTTAAGATCGATGCATATAAAAGTCCTATGGTTTTTAAATACTCTTTCTGAAATGTAGAAGCTTGCAGACAAAATCAAAGGACCTGATAAACCATAATGGGTGAATAACATTTCTCCTATTTCTTCAAATAATATTTTACCATCGCAAACAGCTCTTACAGCTACATTTTTTAATGATAAACCTTGAATTTCTTTTATGTATTCTTCTTTGACGACCAAAGGGACTAAAGAAGGTTTCAGATTAGTAATTTCATGCCCTGCACTTTTTGCAAATTTATAGCCGTCACCCGTGGATCCTGTCAGTGGATAAGAAAGGCCTCCTGTTGCTATTATAACAGCAGAGCTTTTGATCCTTTCTCCGCTTTCAAGCACCACTCCTTCGGCTACGCCGTCTTGGATATCAATGGATTTAACCGAGGTATTTAATTTGATAGATACATTATTTAATTGCATATGCTTTTCAAGGGCCTTAATAACATCGCTGGATTTATCTGACACAGGAAATACCCTTCCGCCTCTTTCAACCTTAGTCCTTAAGCCTAATTCAGAAAAAAAATTTATAAGGTCATCATTGAACAAATTGTTAAAGCAGCTGTATAGGAATTTAGGATTTCTGGTTATATGCATAATAAAATCATCTTTTTCAGCAGAGTTGGTTATATTGCAGCGTCCTTTTCCTGTAATATATAATTTCTTGCCTAATCTATCGTTCTTTTCTATTAATAAGGTATTCCTGCCTCTTGAGCCTGCAATTCCCGATGCCATCATGCCTGAGGGCCCGCCGCCGATAACAATAACATCAAATGCCATAAAACAACCCCATTCCGAAAAATAAATCTATAATATTATATCATATTATTGAAAAACTAAACTTGAAGTCATAAAAAAAACCTGTTATAAAAACAGGTTTTTTTATGACCATAAGAGATTTAGTACCATCCTCTAACTTTCATTGCAGCCGCAACTTTCTTTACAGAGTGCATATAGGCTGCAGTTCTCATAGGTACATTATATTCTTCTTTGATCTTATAAATAGCATTGAATGCGTCAACCATTGCTCTTTCTTCTTTTTCTTCAACTTCTTCTTCTGTCCAATAATAGCCGTATAGGTTTTGTACCCATTCAAAATATGATACGGTAACGCCGCCAGCATTTGTGAGTATATCAGGCGTCAACAGTATACCTCTTCTGTTTAAAACTTCATCTCCATCAGGAGTGGTAGGCCCATTGGCTGCTTCGCATACGAACTTAGCTTGAATTGTCTCTGCAACGTCTGCAGTTATCTCATTTTCAAGAGCGGCAGGAACCAAAATGTCTACAGGCAATGCAAAGAACTCAGATTTCGTGATCTCCTTAGACCCTGGGAAACCAACAATAGTCTTATTCTTTCTCATATAATCAACTAAAGCATGCATATCAAATCCGTCTTCCTTGTAAACTGTTCCATTCCATTCACAAACAGCCACAANNCCGAGCTTTTCCATATTGTATCCGGTATGGCTTCCAACATTTCCTATGCCTTGCAATGCAATAGTCGCACCATTAAAGTTTATTCCCAATCTCTTAGCAGCTTCTCTGGCAGTTACTGCAACACCAAAGCCTGTAGCTGCAGTTCTTCCCTTTGATCCACCAAATTCTACCGGTTTTCCGGTAATAACACCTAAAGCGCTTCTGCCTA
>DPSW01000327.1 GCA_003527145.1 Clostridiaceae bacterium
TGTGATGAAGGAATCTGCCAAGGCAGGGCTCAGCTACATCCGCTCCAGGGCGGACAAATTCGGGATAGATAAGGATTTCAGCAAAAATGTGGATATACATGTTCATGTGCCCGAAGGCGCAACTCCAAAGGATGGCCCGTCGGCAGGCATAACAATGACCACTGCGCTGCTCTCTGCGCTGACCGATATACCTGTCAGAAAAGACGTTGCCATGACAGGGGAGATCACCCTGAGGGGCAGGGTTCTGCCCATAGGCGGCTTGAAGGAAAAAACCCTGGCAGCCAATAGGGCCGGCATCAAAAAAATCATACTGCCCAAAGAAAATGAGAAAGATCTGGAGGAAATTCCTAATAACGTACGAAAAGCAATGGAATTCGTATTGGTTGACAGCATGGATGAAGTGCTGAAACATGCCCTATGCAGAGGTGAGGCAAATGATAATTAAGGACTGCCGATTTTTGATAAGCGCTGTTTCAAGCAGCCAATATCCTGAAGGACAACTGCCGGAGATAGCTTTCGCCGGCAGGTCCAATGTAGGAAAGTCCTCTCTTATAAACTCCCTTTTGAATAGAAAAAAGCTGGTTAAAGTAAGCTCAAATCCGGGAAAAACGAGAACCATCAATTTTTTTATGATAAACGAAGAATTGATATTTGTGGACCTTCCCGGCTACGGATATGCGGCAGTATCCAATGCAGAAAAGCTCAAATGGGGGACTATGATCGAAGAGTATCTGACCAAGAGGGATAATTTGAAATCTGTTGTGCTTTTGGTGGATATCCGCCATAAGCCTACGGCTGACGATAAGATGATGTACGACTTTATAAAGCACTATATGGAAAAGGTCATCATCGTAGCTACGAAGAGAGATAAAATCAGCAATAATGTTTTAGGGAAAAATTTAAGGACTATAAAAGAGACCTTGGGAACTGATGAAAAGGATATTTTAATATCCTATTCTTCCGAGAACCATAACGGAAGAGAAGAACTCTGGGAAGAGATAATGAGATCATTTTGAATCAGCTGAATCAGGAGGGAAGATATTGGATGCTATACGCTACATTGTATTTATATTTGTATTCCTAATAGTTAATACACCCATATACCTCCAGCTTTACAGAGTCTTTCTCATAAATAAAAAACCAATAACAATAATTTCATTGACGGCATTATATTGGTTTGGAGCTATCTTCACAGAAAATTTCATACCTTTCATAGTCGTTATCCTGCTGCTTTATCGGTATCATCTTAAGGTGAATTGCTCCGAAGGAGCAAGAGAAGATGCTCTGGGGCATAAGGCGGATGATGGGGAAAGCTATATGAGAGATATTAATGTGTGGCGCTTTGACAGGCACAGCGTATTAAATGTTACAATTGCTACATTGGTGGCCAAGGTGCTCGTCACAATAATAAATGCCATATATATAAACATGCTTAGCCTTATTGTGAAAACTGAGATACAGCCTCAGGAGGTCGTGACGGACTTTTATGAATCCGGCTTCTGGCCCAGGTTTGTCTTATTTTTCGTTATCGTAATATTCGCTCCCTTTGTAGAGGAATATGTATTCAGATACTTTTTGTATGATAAACTGTTTCTCCCAAGAATGCCAAGGGGCTTTGCAGCATTTTTGTCCGCTATCATATTTACTACGGCCCACTATAATTTGAGCGGCATACCCTCTTTTTTCGGCCTTGCCCTGTTTTGCACCTATATGTATGAGAAAAGGGGATATTTCGCAGCGGTGACAGCCCACATGGTATTCAATCTCAGCACCGTGATATTGCTTGTGTTCATTAAGATGTAAGCCAGTATCTTTGCCTAGTTGGTATAAATTAGAGCAAATTTTGACAAAGGATGATAAGCCTGAGCTTCTCATCCTTTATTTATATACTGCTTTTCTGCAGCTGATATCTTTGAAACATATCTAAGCTTTAGAGACATATGATTATATATAATTACGACTTATGTTAATAATCTACTACTGTTCCCGAACCAACTTCTTCAACGTTTGCTATATTTGATAACATTATTTTATATTTTAATGAAGCGGTGGACTAGATGGGCACAATGGTAGAGGTAAGAAGAGACCTTAAAAAGTATTTTAAGACACCCAAGGGATTGCTTCATGCGGTAGATGGTATAAATTTTGAGATAGAAAAAGGTAAAACTTTAGGTATTAGTAGGAGAATCAGGATGTGGAAAATCTACACTGGGAAGAGTCATATTGCGGCTCCTTGAGCCAACGGACGGAGAAATATTTTTTGAGGGAAATGATATTGNNAGGATATGCAGATGATATTTCAAGATCCTTTTTCATCCCTTAATCCCCGCATAACCGTATCTGAAATTATTTCAGAGCCTATACATATTTATAGAACCTGCAAAGATAGCAAAGAATTAGGTAAAAAGGTGACTGAACTTATGGATACGGTAGGCTTGGCTCGACGCCTGCAGAATACATATCCACATGAGCTTGATGGAGGAAGAAGGCAGCGCATAGGAATTGCCAGAGCTCTTGCGCTGAATCCAAAATTTATTGTGTGTGATGAGCCTGNNTTAAATTTAATGATGGATTTGCAGGATGAAAAAAAGCTGACATATATGTTCATAACCCATAATTTATCTGTCGTTAAACATATTTCAGATGATATTGGTGTCATGTATCTTGGCAACATGGTTGAGAAGTGTCCGTCGGATATGTTGTTTGAAAGGAATTATCATCCATACACCAAAGCTCTTTTATCAGCTATTCCAAAAGTAAATATTGATGCTCCCAGAAATCGTATTTTACTCAAGGGTGAGATTTCATCACCGATCAATCCAAAACCGGGCTGCCGCTTTGCCCCGCGTTGTATATATGCTAAACCGGAATGCTTTAATAATCAGCCGGAGCTTTTAGAAATAGAGCAAGAGCATTTTGTTGCATGCCATTTGGTTGGTGAAATTAATAATATTTAGGGGTGGCTATATGATTTTTGATGCACATGCACATTATGGTGATAAGGACTTGATGGAAATAGTGACAGCTAATAGTCTTCTGCGTGATATATTTCCTTATTATAAAACCATTCAATTTAAGCATATGAGGGACTATGACGGCTATATGCAGGAGCAGGGGCAGAGCAAAATTGCCTATATTCCCTTTGTTTATAGAGAACTGTAAAAGATTGGGGAAAATAAAAAAATACTGGAATATGCAAAAGATAGAGATTTTGTTTATCCTTATGTTTTGATGGATGAGGAAAACGTTAATTTCGTAAAAGATCATCACAAGGATATTGTAGGAGTTAAAGAGCATTTAGTCATGCATGAAACAGCTCTTAACGACAAACGTGTGGCTATTTTTGAGGATATTAATAAATATGATCTGAATATTCTTTTGCACACAAGGGCAAATGTACGGGTGGATTATGTGAAAAGCATTCTTAAGCTTTTTCCCTATATAAAAATTCATGTTGCTCATCTTGGAAGAGCTACTGCAGACAATCTGCAGTTCATATATGATATTCTGGAGAGCTTTAAGCCATATGGGAACATATTCTTCGATACTTCAACGATTAGACAGCCGGAGGCATTGGAGTATGCGGTCAGAATAGTTGGCAGAAACCGTCATTCAATTATGCTAAAGCCCCCGCTGAGCTTAAGTCTTGAGCNNTGAGCAGGCAAAAAGCTTTATCAACGCATTATATGAAATTTCTTAGCTAAGGGGGCGATTTCCATCTTTTCTTTTTGCGTTTCGAAATTCGAGTTGCTATAGAATTGATATCAACATATTGGTCGATAAAAATATCGACCAATATGTTGATATTTTTAACATTTTCTCATATAATAATATTAAAGAATTTAGATAAATTATGAATGATAGAAAAGGTGATGTATAAGCTATGAGGAAAGAATCTGTATCGATGAAAAGTATCATGGATATGATCGTGCCGATTACCCGGTTTAATCGTGGCGAAGCCAGTAAAATTTTTGATGAAGTGGACGAAAAGGGCTTTAAATTGGTGCTGAAAAACAATGTTCTTGCTTGTGTATTGGTTCAGCCCGAGCGTTATGAAGCTATGGTTGAAGCATTGGAAGATTACGCTTTGTACTTTGAAGCTGAAAGACGGACGAAAAGCGCAGAAAGCGAAGGATTTATCAGTTCTGAAAAGGTATATGCAGATCTCGGAATCAATGAATCTGATTTGGATGATATTGAAGTGGAGATTGAGCAATGAAATGGACGGTAGAATATACAAAGGAAGCAGAAAATGACTTGAGATCTCTTGACGGAGCGCAGCGTCTACAGGTATTGAAAGCTATTAAAAAAGTATCGGTGAATCCGCTTCCTAATTCAGAGGGCGGTTATGGAAAGCCTTTAGGAAATCATTTGTCAAGCAAATTGACAGGTTATATGAAAATAAAGCTCTTAAAGTTTGGATTGCGGGTTGTATATGCCATAGAGAATCAAGGAAATATTATGAGAATTATCATTATATCCGTACGGGATGATGAAACAATTTATAAAATGGCCCAGGAAAGAATTAAATAATGGCTAATATAGGACAGGTTGTATAAAAGCAGAAACGCCTACCTAATAAAGGGGGATTTTGAGACACTGGCTATGTAATTCTTTTTTTGATGCTTTCGGAACGAGCGATAAGGTAAAGCACCATAGAAAAGATAGCATATATGACTACATTAAACATGCTTAATTCCTTTGAAACAATTTTATATGCGATTGAGAATGATATTGTAGTAATAATTATAAGGGCAATATTGCAAATCTTATTATTCAATCTGTATAAATAATCTGTTATAAAAATAGCAGCGGTGAATATCAGGCTTACAGTCAATGCTGTCGCTAAATCAGTTACTCTTGAATATAAAAATGTTATTACTACAATAAATAATAGAGCCCCTATACATTTATAAGCGTATTTTTTCATATAATCACACCACCTCTATTAGCTTAAAATTGACAACTGAAATATACTTTACGAGGCCATAAGATTTCTTTCCATGCTCGAATCTAAATCTCCAACGGTTATATCATCTCAAATAATCCAACATGGCCTTGACTTGGTCTGTACCGGATTTCATGCTCTTATTTCCATTTTCAATCATATTTTTTAGCTCTTTATCCATTACAGCATCTTTTGCATATAGTACACCATCATCAATCAAAAAGCATCCTTGCTCACCGCCCTTGATAAAGTAAGTATTTTCTCCACTTTTTGACTGGTCTCCGAGCAATAGGATGTACTCCTTGCCCTCTTTTAGTATATAGTCTTCATCACTTAGAGAGCCTGACTTAAGTACATATATTTCGTCAACAGCCTTTCCTTTTATTGTATTTGTGACCATGATAGTATTTTTAATGCCTATTTCGCTATACTCGGATTGTCCGATAACCTTTCCTATTACTATCAAATCAGCATTATTTTTTACACCTTCCAATGACTCCTCATAGTCTAAATAAAACGCCTCTGTATTATTGGCCCTAGTGGTATCTAGGCTATTGCTCTCTTCAATGGCTTGATAAACTTTAGCAGGATTAAAAATTTCTTCAGTTATTATCTCATTAATTTCAACAGACATAAGCTGGCCCTTTTCGTTAATTTTATAGGTTTTTTTATCAAGAATATTATTCGATATGGCATAGTTTATACTATAGGAGCCGATTATTACACCAAGAATAATTGCAAATACCATTGTTATATTCATTTTTTTATATTTAACCATATATTTTATACCTCCCTGTAGTCTATATTTGGACTTCCATAGGTTGTACGCTGCCTTAATTTTTAGCTGTTATACAATTGCCGCCAATAACATAGAAAAAAGCTGCAGCAACAATGATTAAGAAACTTCTTATATTCAATAAATATTCAAAGCTTGTGATCTTGAGCAATATACCGCTTATGACAAATGTTGCCATACCTAAAATAAATCTATCTCTTTTTTTGAGATTATCAATCTGCTTGTTTATCCAGTTTATAAGTCCGGTGATTTTAAGTATATAGTATATAATAAGGCCTGATATGATCACTAGTACCATATATTTAATTATCCATAACATTAATATTACAAGCCCTCCCTCATTTGTCCTCTACCTATATAACGAAATGAAGA
>DPSW01000496.1 GCA_003527145.1 Clostridiaceae bacterium
CCTCCAAAATAAAAGCATGTTACATTTATAATATCATTGCAAATTATTGATGTAAATTAATTCTCATGTATATTGTAACCCTTTAATCAAAACCTATATTAACAGTCTCATTATAAGATGAAGCTTATAGTGCTATGTGAACCTCAGATATTATCCATCGGGTAAAAGCACTTCACAAATAAAGGGAGGCATAACAATGAAATTCAAATCAAAAACAGCTCTTACCATAATAGGCTTTATTGCCGGAATAGTCAATGGCCTCTGCGGATCAGGCGGAGGAACCATTCTGGTGCCTTCACTGGTATTCTTAAGCAAGGTTAAAGACCATAGTGCTCATGCCACAGCCATTGCAGTCATATTGCCCCTTACAATCATCAGTTCTTTTATATATGTGAAATCCGGCATAATAGATGTTGACACTACGCTTAAAGTGACAATAGGCTCCGTAACAGGAGCTTATATAGGCTCAAAGCTTCTGAATAAGCTTCCCATAAATATCTTGCGAAAGCTATTTGGAATATTTATGATTATAGCTGCGATAAGGATGGTGATCTAATGGCTGAAGTATTAATAGGCATTGCCGCTGGTGTTATCGGAGGTATGGGAATAGGAGGAGGCACAATTTTGATTCCCGGAATTATTTTTCTGCTTAAAATAGAGCAGCAGACAGCTCAAAGCATAAACTTGCTCTCCTTCATTCCTGCAGCAACCCTAGCAGTGTTTATTCATAATAAAAATAAAAATATAGAAAAAAGCATCCTTGTTCCACTGATCGTGTCAGGTATGCTGGGTGCTGTTATAGGCGCTGTTATTGCCGTGAGATTAAATCCATCATTGCTGAAGAAGTCATTTTCGGGCTTCTTATTCATTATGGGCCTGTATGAGATATTTTCAAAAAAGCATTAAAATTGCATCTTCGCCTAAATACATCGTTCTGTAGTCTCTTATTGCTTAAAGCACATAATTTTTAACCTTTGCTGATGCAACGGCATCAAATTCTCCTTTTATGTATATGCCGTCATCCTTATATTCCTTATGCAATATTTTACCGTTATCATGCAAATAAGCTATTAAGGAACCCTCATTATAAGGAACCAACAATTCCAGGGTTTGAGAATTTTTATTTACATAGTACTCAATTCTATCTAAGAGCTTTTCTAAATTAATTTTATTTTTGGCGGAAATATTTATCACATCAGACTCAAACATCGCGTCTTTATTGTATACTTCGCTTCCGGATATGATTTTATCTAATTTATTTATTGCTAATATAGAAGGCTTACTATCTGCCTTTAAATCTTTCATTACACCATTTACAATATCAATCTGTTCTTCGTAGTTTTCATTGCTTCCATCGACCACATGAACAAGTAAATCTGCATAAGTAACTTCCTCTAAAGTTGATTTAAATGCAACCACCAACTCATGGGGCAGCTTTTTAATAAAGCCTACAGTATCTGATACAACTATTTCCTGCCCGCTATTAAGACATACTCTTTTGACTGTGGGATCTAAGGTGGCAAATAATTGATCTTCAACATAAACCTCTGAATTGGATAAAGAGTTTAACAAAGTGGATTTACCTGCATTAGTATAGCCGACCAAACATACATGAAATATATTGCCTGCTCTGCTTTCTCTCCTTAAATCTCTATGTTTTTTAATCTCTGCTACTTCAATTTCAAGTTCGCGCACTCTTTCTCTTATTCTTCTTCTATCTATCTCAAGCTTTTTTTCACCGGGTCCTCTTGTCCCAATACCGCCTCCCGTTCTGGACATCTGTACACCAAATCCTATTAATCTTGGCATCATATATTTAAGCTGCGCAAGTTCTACTTGCAGCTTTCCTTCTTTTGATTTTGCCCTTTTTGCAAATATATCTAATATTATTTGTGTTCTATCTATGACCCTTACTCCAAGCTCTCGCTCCAAATTTCTAATTTGAGCCCCGGATAATTCTTCATCAAAAACTACCAAATTTGCTTCTCTTTTCTGAATTTCCATTTTTATTTCTTCAAGTTTCCCTTTTCCAATCAGAAAGGCACTGTCAATGCTAGTCCTATTTTGTGCAATCCTGCAAACCTGAATGCCACCTGCAGTATTCAAAAGTTCCTCCAGTTCATCTAAATCCTCTATACCGTTTATTCCGACAAGAATGGCCTTCTCCTCATCTTCACATATGTTTACCGTTGTATTCTTTTCTTCCTTGAAATCCGACTCTATCCCGCTTATCAATTCTACTGCATTAATAGAAAGAAGCTTATTTATAGAATATGGCCCTACCTGTATTGCATTATAATCTGACTCCTCTTTTGCCAGATATGCAATATAAGCATCCTTGGGGGAGCCGTCTGATACACCTATGCCCACAATCAAATCCAGTTTTATTGCTTTAAGGGCTGAAGTATCCATATCAGACAGCATACCATGTCCATTTGGATGAGTATGTATGCATCTTATTCCGCTTAAACTTTCCTTAGACCTTCTTTCTGTATACTCTCTTAGCATTGCGGAGGCATAATCCCCAATTACCGCATCTATAATCTCACCCTTTCTATTTATGTAAATAGCGACTTCCCTTTGGGTCTCTCCGGTTATTTCACATATGATGTCCAATATATCACTTGATATTATCGAGCTGTTTTCAATGATTTCCCCTTTAATAGAATCCAGCCTCTTCAGAATGGTCTTTCTTATATAATTTCTATCCAAAGCTTATCTCCACCTTTGCAATTTCATCAGCAATATAATATTTATAATCTCTGATAATCCAAATATTATTTAATATAATTAGATTTGTCAAGTATGAGTCTTTATAGTATAAAATTTCAATGATTTGACTAATATTAAAAGGACTACAACTTACTGAATGGAGGTATTTGAAAAAAGACAACTTTTCTGCCATAATAAAATTATTAGAAGCTTTAAATAGGGAGTGGCGCTATGATAAAATTTTCTGAAATATATAAGATGTTCAGCTATACAAAATTATTAGCAATTTTGTTAATAATAATGATAACATTTTTTATTTTTTCATCCATATATACCGTAAAAGAGGGAGAAGTAGGAGTTTTACGGACCTTTGGAAGAGTAACGGACTTTACTAAGCCCGGATTACACTTAAAGTTTCCATATCCGGTTCAGGATATAGATGTAATGAATGTGAGCAGATCAAACCTGATTGAAGTAGGCTTTAAAGATGCTCAGAACGCAAAGCGAAATTCTCAAAACCATGAATCTCAATTAGTTACCGGTGATGATGGAATTATTCTAGTGGATCTGCTTGTGGAATGGAGAATAAGCGATCCCTATGCTTATCTTTTCAAGGTTAAAGACCCTGAAAGCATATTAAAAAACTCCATTCTTTCTTCTTTACAGTCTGCAGCAAGTAAATCTACAGTAGATTCAATATTATCCGATGGAAAAACAATTTTACAGAATGATATAAAAAAAGATATTGAGAAAAATATATCCGGTTATAATTTGGGCATAGAATTATTAAGTGTAAAAATCCTTGATGCAAAGCCGACCGAGGAGATTAAACCTGCCTTTGACGCTGTTTTTGATGCTATTGAGCAAAAAAATATTCTAATCAATAAAGCTGAAGAGTATAGAAATCAAAAAGTTCCGGCAGCTGAAGGTGAAGCGAATAAAATGATAAAAGAAGCCGAAGCTTATAAAGAGGAAAGAATAAATAAAGCTAAAGCGGAAACGGATAGCTTCAATTCCATATATAAAGAATATAAAATGAGCAAAGAAGTAACAAAATCCCGCATGCTTATAGAAGCTCTTGAAGAGATACTGCCAGGAGCTAATATATATATAATGGATACAAAAAATGGGACTTTGAATAATATCCCCACCGAAGAAATAAAAGGAGAAAAGTGATGAGTCAGTTTAATAGCCTAAATGTAAAGAAAAAAGACACTAAATTAATTGCGCTGCTAAAGAAGGTATCTATATTGATTGCCATGGTAGCAGTTGTCCTGACTGTTTTTTTCAACGCACTCATAGTGCAAGAGGATGAAATTGTTTTTATAAGGAGCTTCGGTAAAACAATCAGAATAATTGATAAACCTGGTTTATATTTTAAAATCCCTTTTGTAAATAGTACCTCCACTATCTCAAAAAAGATATTTTGTTATGATTCCCAAAGCTCAAAATTTGTGACCAAGGATAATAAGAATCTCTTATTTGAAAATTATACTCTATGGAAGATAAATGATGCAAAAACTTTCATAGATACATTGCAATCAATTGGGTATGCAGAAGCCAAAATTGAAAATTCTGTCTATACATCTATGCGAGCAAAGCTAATAAACATTGATTATGCCGATATCATTAAGAATATTAATGCCAACGGCGTTAGCCAAGCAATACTGGAAAATGTTAAAGATGAATTAAAGCCTTACGGGATAGAAGTAATCGACATCAGATCAAAAAATATNNCTTCAAGAATGAAATCTGAAAAAGAAAAAATTGCAGCACAACATCTAAGCTTAGGCGAAAAAGAAGCAACACAGATAAGAGCCGAAACAGATAAGGAAGTAAAAATTATTATTTCTAAAGCTCAGTCTGAGTCTGAAAGAATAAGGGGCTCAGCCGATGCAGAGGCTGCAAAAATATACGCCAATAGTTATAATAAGGACCCTGAATTTTATAAATT
>DPSW01000315.1 GCA_003527145.1 Clostridiaceae bacterium
GTTTTATAAGATACCAGTACCGCACTGAAGGCTCCTACAGTCATCATACCGTCCAGCCCAATATTTACAACTCCGGATCTTTCGGAGAAGGTTCCTCCTAATGCAGGGAATATAAGAGGAGTAGCGGACCTTATGGTACTTGCAAATAAAATGCTGATTATATTTAACATGCTACTTCACCTCTCCTTTCGCTAAATGGGCTTTTATTTCCTTATTCTCTTTATATCTTCTTACCACAACTCTGACAAAATTGGATGCCACAAATAGGATTATGATGCCTTGAATTATTCCGACCACTTCTTTGGGTATACCTTCTACTTGCATCATTGGACCGCCTTTTTGCAAGGCCCCGAAAAGAACAGCCGACAGGACTACCCCGATGGGGTGGTTATTGCCAACCAAAGCGACTGATATACCATCAAAGCCATAACCTGTAAATCCGAACAGATTATTTACCCTATACTGGACTCCAGCCGTCTGGATACCTCCTGCCAGCCCGGAGAATAGTCCAGATATTACCATGGCTAATACAATATTCCTGTTTACATTGATTCCACCGTATTCAGAAGCGCTGGGATTAAATCCTACAGCTCTGATTTCATAGCCTCTTATGGTCTTGTTAAGCAAATAATANNAATAATAAGCTGCTAAAGCCACTAGCACAGCTATGATAATGCCTATATGAAGTCTTGAATACTTGAACTGCACAAAGCTTTCCGAAAATCTCCAAAGCTTTGCAGTAGGTGCTATTTCATAGGAAAAAGCCTTGTCCGGCTCGTTTAAAACCGTCATAATCAAATAATTGCTCAAATTCATCGCAATATAATTCATCATAATACTATTGATAACTTCATGAGAGCCTACCTTTGCTTTGAGCCATCCGACTATACCGGCCCATGCTCCGCCGGCAATTGCACCTGTCAATAAGGTAACAGCCACGTGCAAAACTGGAGGCAAGCCTGCCAAAGCCCATCCTGCCCATAAGGAGGCAACTCCGCCCATTATAAACTGGCCTTCTGCTCCTATATTAAAGAGTCCGCATCTGAAGGCGAAGGCTACGGAAAGGCCGGTCAATATCAAAGTAGTAGTAGTGACCAGTGTTTCCCCAATTTTATTCCAATCTCCCAATGCCCCTAAAAATAGAGCCTTATATGCCGTTATGGGGCTTTTGCCAAAGGCATATACTAAAATGGCTCCTGCAATAAACGAAATTACTATTGCAATAAGGGGGTACAATATTTCTTTAAAGGTATTCTTCAGACCATTTTTAAAATCATCTATCCAATTCTCCACTCCATACACCCCCTAATGCTTTTCCGACTGACTGCCGCCGGCCATCATTATTCCAAGTTCAAGCTCCGTTGTATTCTTCGCGTCCACTATTCCGACTATCTTTCCATCATACATAACAGCTATTCTGTCAGATAACGCCATTATCTCATCCAGCTCCAGAGATATCAGAAGCACCGCTTTGCCTCTCTTCCTTTGCTCTATAAGCCTGTGATGAACAAACTCTATGGCTCCTACATCCAGTCCCCTAGTAGGCTGAGATGCGATGAGCAATTGCGGGTCCCTGTCCAATTCTCTGGCAATAATCAATTTCTGTTGGTTTCCCCCTGAAAGAGACTTAGCATAAACCCTTTCGTTAGGCGTTCTTACATCAAATTCTTTTATAAGCTTCCTTGAATATTCTCTAATCTTTCTATAGTCCAGTCCTAAGCCCTTCTTAAAGGACTTGCTTCTATGAGAACCAAGAATTGTATTTTCAGATAAAGGGAAGTCTAAAATCAAACCTCTTTTATGCCTATCTTCAGGAATATATCCTACACCGCTGCCTATTACGTCTTTAGGGCTCAGGTTTGTGATGCTCTTGCCTTTCACGAGCACCTCCCCTGCTGCAGCCTTGCGCAAGCCTGTTATCGTCTGTACAAGTTCATTTTGCCCGTTGCCGTCCACCCCTGCAATACCAAGTATCTCACCGCTTTTTACTTCAAAGTCCACGCCTTTTACGGCTTCCNNTTCCAAACCTCTATTGTCCAAAGTCTTTACGCCTTTGACCTCCAATATGGGCTCACCCAGCTTTGCCTCTTCCTTTTCGACTGTAAGGCTTACTTTTCTTCCCACCATTTTTTCCGCAAGCTCTTCGATATTTGTATTGGAAGTTTCAAGGGTGTCAATGACCTTGCCTCTTCTTATTATTGTAACCTTGTCGCTCATGGACATTACTTCCTTAAGCTTATGGGTTATAAGGATTATTGACTTTCCTTGTCTTACAAGGCTTTCTAGAATCACTCCCAATTCCTCTATTTCCTGGGGAGTCAATACTGCAGTCGGTTCGTCCAGAATAAGGATCTCAGCGCCTCTATATAAAGTCTTCAATATTTCGACTCTCTGCTGCATTCCTACCGATATATCCTGAATCTTTGCCCTCGGATCTACCTTCAGTTCATATTTTTTTGATAACTCCTCTACATCGGAAATCGCCTTATCCATATCCAGAGCCAAGCCTTTTTTAGGCTCTGAGCCTAACACAATATTTTCTGCCACGCTAAAGGTCGGTACCAACATAAAGTGTTGATGCACCATACCTATTCCAAGAGAAATGGCTATATTGGGGTTGTTTATTTTTACCCCTTTGCCTTTAACAAATATTTCTCCCTCATCCGGGGTATATAGTCCATATAATATGTTCATCAAAGTTGACTTGCCTGCACCATTTTCCCCCAACAAAACATGTATTTCTCCCTGTTCTACCGTCAAATTAATATCATCATTTGCCCTGACGCCGGGAAAGGACTTGCCGATACCCTTCATCTCAATAACAGCTGACAATTATCTTCCCACCTTCCTAGCACAAACTTTTTATACAAGCATACATAACCATTATACAATTTAGCAGAGCAATTATAAATACAAAATGTACCTTTTCATAATAAAAGCTAGAGGCTTGCGCATCTAGCTTTTATTATGTTAATCAAGAACCTTTATTACTTAATTTCAACAGGCTTGAAGGTTTCCAAATCTTNNAATTCTGCAGAAACATTTTTCCCATTGTCGCTGTAGCCAACACCTTCTTCTTTTAATCCAAGTTCGATGGCATTTGCTGCTCCGCCTTTAAATGCATCATCGGTATAAGCTTTTATTATTGTGTAAGTTGCTGTATCAACTCTCTTTATCATGCTGCAAAGAACCTTATTCTTGGTGGATTCTTTGGCCTGATCCTGGTCAACACCGATTGCCCAGAAATCTTTCTCGTCAGCTGCCTGTATAACGCCTATTCCGCAAGCACCGGAAGCATGGAATATAACGTCTGCTTTTTGCTGATGCTGTGTCAATGCAACTTCTTTACCTTTATCAGGGTTATCAAAAGCTCCTGTATAGTTTACAATAACCTTTGCTTTTGGATTAGCTGATTTTACACCGGCTATAAAGCCTGCTTCGAACTTCCTGATAACAGGGAAATCCATACCGCCTACAAAGCCGATAACATTGGACTTTGTGGTAAGACCGGCTATAACGCCAACCAGGAAGGAACCTTCATGTTCCTTAAAGGTTACTGACATAACGTTTGGCTTATCTACCACTGTATCGATAACACCAAACTTCTTGTCAGCGTATTGATCTGCCGAAGTCTTCATTGCATCTTCAAACAAGAAACCGACAGCCAAGGTCAAATCTACAGACTGAGCCATGCTGCCGAGATTTGGAGTATAGTCGTCCTGTTTTGTAGATTGAAGCAGCTTAGGTTCAACACCTAATTCTTGGCCTGCTTTTTCGATTCCTGCCCAGGCAGAGTCGTTAAAGGATTTGTCGCCGATACCGCCAACGTCTGTAACCATACCAAAGGAGTACTTTGGTTTTTCAGGTTCTGCAGGAGTCTGGCCTTGTTCAGGCTGTTCAGGCTGTGGTGCTGGTTTTGCACATCCGGTAAATAATGCGAAAACCATAACTAAAGCTAATAGTAAACTGATTGTTCTTTTTGTCACTTGCATCTTCCCCCTTATTTTTATATAAAATATGCAAAGCTAAATTACATATTCTACACCATTTTATAAATTCCTGCCTTATAATTCTAATTATTATATTTAGAATTTTCAGCTTCCTCTACCCTAATGCAACATCCAATATCATCATCACAGTAAAGCCTAAAATAGCTCCTAAGGTAGCAAAATCTGTGTGTCCCGCTTGCTGAGATTCAGGAATTACCTCCTCCACTACTACGAAAATCATGGCTCCTGCAGCGAAAGACAATGCATAGGGCAATATGGACAATGCAAATCCTACGATAGCTGCACCTAAAACCCCTGCAGCAGGCTCTACTAAACCTGATAATTGACCGTAAAAAAAGCTTTTGCTCTTGCTCATTCCCTCACGTCTTAAGGGCATGGCTACTGCTATGCCTTCAGGAAAGTTCTGGAGGCCGATACCCAATGCCAATGCAACAGCACCGGCTATATTTGCGCTTTCAACTCCAGCGGCTGCAGCACCGAATGCAACTCCTACAGCTAAACCCTCAGGTATATTATGGAGCGTTATGGCAAGCACTAAAAGCACACTTCTCTGNNAACTCCCTCAACATGATCCTCTCCTAAGTTTATATGAAGGTGAGGTATTATCTTATCTATAAGCCATAAAAACATAGCCCCTGCCAGGAATCCAATGGTGGGAGGCACAAACGCGGGCAGTGCCTTTCCTTCAGACATTTCTATAGCCGGAGCCAATAATGACCAAAAGCTCGCCGCTATCATGACACCTCCGGCAAAAGCCAGAATGCCATCAAGCATTTTGCGGTTTAACTCCTTTCCTATAAATACAAAGGCTGCGCCTAACGCAGTGACACCATATGTGAATAATGTAGCTAAAAGAGCNNAATCATCACTCCCTTATCCTGTCAGTATAAATACATAAATACCGTATAAGCCCTAGCCCCAATAATAAAGTTTATAAGAAACGCTTAACGTTTATACCATTCTGATGATATTTTCTATTTCATCAATATCATATATTCCTTCTTCGTCTCTCCTCCCAATTATAATAGGCATTATGCCCAGCTCCCTGCAGGCTTGTATTTTTTCTATGGTTCCGCCTTCTCTTCCANNCATAGCTTTATTAAATTCCTTGGAGAAAGGCCCCAATACAGCAACTATATCCTTCATCCTGATCTCATGCTTTCTGCACTCTTCTATGCTTTCCGGCGCAGGAAGTATTCTATATATAAAGCGATTTTTATTGCGTACTCTTTCGAATTCTCCTATATTTTTAGAGCCTGTAGTAAAAAATACCGATCCATTTATTCTTTTTAAAAAATCTAAGCATTCGTCATAATCTCTAAGGTATGTTCCCATACCCTCAAGCTCCACCTTACTCCTTACATACCTCACATATTTGATGCTCCTGCTCTGTGCTGCTCTTTTTGCATTTTCTGTAACCTCTGCAGCATAGGGGTGAGAAAGATCCACAATCAATGAAATATGATTTTCGTCTATAAAGTCTGCCATAGAAGCATAATCCATTCTGCCTACCACAAGATTTGAATAAGGTATGAATTCCTTTTCACTATCAGTTGCGCTGGTGATGATATAGTTATCCATATCTTTTATTCTATCAATTATTTCCCTGGTCTCTGCGGTTCCGCCAATAATCCAGATCATCAGAGCTTGTACCCCCTGGGCGTGATCATGAAGCCATCCTTGGTATAAGTTTTGCTGTTTCCTACTATTATAATAGATAGCATATCTATGGCATCATAGTCAATATTATATAATGTTGTTATCCATTTTTCCGTGT
>DPSW01000012.1 GCA_003527145.1 Clostridiaceae bacterium
TCATAGGCTCCTGGAAGACCATGGATATGTCTTTACCCCTTACTCTTTGCATATCCGCCTCCGGCTTTTTCAGCAAATCCTCTCCTTTATAGATGATCTCGCCGCCCTGTAAGACTATGTTAGACGGCAGCAATCTCATTATGGACAAGCTCGTCATACTCTTGCCGCATCCGGATTCGCCCACCACGCCCANNTTTTCCTTCCTCTATGCAGAATGTAACTTTATCCAATAAATTGTATACGTTTCCATTGTCGTCTTTAAAGCCCATGCTGTAATCCTTGAATTCAAGCAGTTTTGTCATCCGCTGCACCCTCCAACCAAGACATAATTATTAATAGTCTATATTTATAAGCAAGATGCATGCCAACTTAAAATTCTTGATTTTTTTGTTTAAATGTTCGCAATGGAAGGAAAAATTCAATTATTGTATATGGGTGGAATAATTTGAATTCGGCTGAATATCTTTTAGAAATTATTTGGGTTATATTAAGTTGTTTTAAGATGCTCGTTAATATCTCAATATATCTCAATAAAACAAAAAAGTTCAGAAACGTCATAAATATTTTTTATTTATGGTGCTGTGTTGTTATATAATTGTTATATAGGGGGATCATGTAGATGATAAGAAATATAAAAATTCCGCACTTTATACTTTATTTTATTCTCTCAATGTTCTATATGGAAAGCATATTGAGGTTATCTGTCACCGGAAGCCTATTTGCTTCCGGTTCCATACTCTCTTTAATATTTTCAATACCCTTTTCAATTGTTTTATATATTCCCTGCTCCTTCTTTAAAGAGAAGACAAATCATATTTTATGTCATATCACCCTTGGCTTATCGGCATTTATTTTCTCCTCACAGCTGCTGTATTACAAGACCTTCAAAACATTTTACACCTTGTATTCAGCCGCAAACGCCGGGCAGATATTTGAGCTGTGGAGGGATATAATAGCCAGCATAGCCAAAAATCTTGTTTGGATTATATTGCTGTTTCTCCCTCTCATATCATCAGTGTTATTGAGAAAGAAGCTGCCATCAATAAAAAGACCCGACAGGCGATACGGAATATTTTTAGCTTGCTGCATCCTCTTATTTCACCTAACGGGGCTTGCTTTTATTTACGCAGCAGAGAGAGGACAATATTCCGCTTATGATCTATATTTTGAAAGCAGCTATCCGGTCCTGTCAGTGAAAAAGCTCGGGCTGGTCACCTCTATGAGGCTGGATGTGCAAAGGCTATTTTGGGGCCGGTCTCCTGCATTAGCAGAATCCCCCCGCAGCCCGCAAGCAGTGCCCCCAAAAACTGCCGATGTTCCGAAAGAGAAGAAGATTGAATACAACATCATGGACATAGATTTTTCTCAATTGATCTCAGTTGAAAAAAATGAAACAATAAAAAGTATACATCAGTATTTCCGGAAGGCGGAGCCCTCCTCAAAAAATGAATATACCGGAAAGTACAAGGGATACAACCTCATATTGATCACAGCCGAGAGCTTTTCTCCTTATGCAGTGCGCCGGGACGTCACTCCCACCCTGTACAAATTGGTCAATGAAGGCTATAATNNGGGGAGTAAGCACTTCAGACGGCGAGTATGTGGCATATACGAGCCTGATCCCTAAAACCGGCGTTTGGAGCTTTTATAAATCCGGCAAGATATCAATGCCCTTCGTATTGGGCAATCAGTTAAAGAATCTGGGCTACAAAACCCTGGCTTATCACAACAATACCTATACCTACTATAGGAGAGATGTGTCCTATCCGAATATGGGCTATGCCTATAAAGGATTGGGGAGTGGGCTGGAAGTAGAAAAGACCTGGCCTGAATCAGACCTGGAAATGATGGAAAAAACAATACCGGAATATATCGGCAAAGAGCCCTTTCATATCTACTATATGACAGTCAGCGGGCATATGAGATACTCCTTTGCAGGAAACGCTATGGCTTCAAAAAACAAAAAATATGTGCAGGGCCTGCCCTATTCGGAACCCTGCAAAGCATATATAGCTTGTCAAATAGAGCTGGACCGGGCATTGGAATATTTGCTGAACAAGCTTGAAGAGGCGGGCATAGCGGATAGAACTCTCATAGCTTTAAGCTCTGATCATTATCCTTATGGACTTGAGAGCGATGAGCTGGAAGAACTGGCCGGTCATCCTATAGAAAAAAACTTTGAACTCTTTAAGAACAACTTTATCCTGTATACAAAAGGTATGAAGCCGGTCGTTGTCGATAAGCCCTGCTCAAGCCTCGACATCCTCCCCACGCTTTCCAACCTTATGGGATTGGAGTACGACTCAAGGCTCCTCATGGGAAGGGATATATTCTCAGACTCCGAACCTCTGGTCCTATTCAACAATAAAAGCTTCATAACCGATAAAGGCTCCTATAACGCAGAGAGCAGAGTTTTCATCCAAAAGCAAGGAGCAAAGGTTGATGAGGACTATATAAAAGCAATCTCCGAAACAGTAAACGCAAAATTTTTTTATTCCGCAAGGATACTTGAAACCAACTACTATAAATATGTGTCAAATAAATAAGCGCCGATTATATTTTTAAGGAGGAGCTTCATGAAAAAAATTAAGTTGATTTTGGAATCTCACGGATTGGCAAGCACCTTTGAGATAGTATATCCCTATGAGGGAGAAATAGTAATGCCCGGGATAAGCCGTGAGGATATACTGGCAAAATTGAACAAAGAAGCACAGGTCGTGGATATAATAATGATAAGAAATATGGAAGGCAAAATAGAATACGAAGCAGTGTTGAAATATTTCGGACAAAATTTAAGAAATTATAATAGCACTCTTTAACAGCCCAATAAAAAATGAAATATTATATTGAAATATATTTTCGTATGTGATATCATTTTAAATATTAAATTCGATGATGGTTCAAAGTAGATTGGTAACAATTCTTCAGGGAGAAGCTGCCTTAGATTGAAAGCAGCTTTAGGATATGACCGATTGAAGTTCGCTCCGGAGAAGCCGCCTGAAAGCTTTATTAGGGTAGGCCGCAATTTCCCGGCGTTATTTTGGGAAGGGGTATCGGATATTTCCCGTACTCATTGAGGCTGCAGTCTATTTATTAGACAAAGGGTGGTATGATGAAAATTGCTTTTCATCCCTTTGGGGATGGAAGGCTTTTTATTTTTGCAGCATATATCAGGAGATATTCCGGCACTTCAAAAGAGGACAACAATGTCAAATTGGGTGGTACCGCGGAGTACAGTCGCTTTCGCCCCAAAGGAAAGCGGCTGATATTTTTTTGGAGGTGCATCATATATGAAAATGAATCACGGAAAGAAAACAAGTGATGAAAGCAAGTTATCAGCAAAATCAACAGCAGAGGAAAAAGCGAGCATACGCTGCCAGAAATATAAAAACGGCCTTTGCGATAACTGCCTGAGTTGCATGGCAATACGATCCGTTGTGCTGGCAGAATCACCGGAATGTAAAAAAAGTGAAGATGATGAAGCAAGAGAAGAACTTGAGAAAAAACAAGCGGAGAAGCTAAGGGAGACCGTTGCCTTGCTGAAAAGCAAAGTGCCCTATTATAGCAGGCTTCTTAAAGATATAGAAGTTGATGACATTCAGTCAATAAGAGATACAGAGAAGCTCCCTTTCACAACCAAAGAGGATCTGAGGTGCAACTACCCATTCGGATTGTTTGCAGTGCCTAAAGAAAAACTGGCCAGGATCCATGCCTCCTCAGGCACTACCGGCAAGCCCACCGTAGTCGGATATACCTCCGGTGATATCGACAGATGGGCTGAAATGATCGCCCAGGAGCTTGAAGCTATCGGTGTAACAAAAGAAGACACGGTGCAAGTAGCTTATGGATACGGACTTTTTACNNAGAAAAATTAGGTGCTACTGTGGTGCCCATATCTACCGGCAATACAGCAAAGCAGCTGCAGCTCATGCAGGATTTTGGCACCACTGTTTTGGCCTGTACTCCCTCATATGCATTACATCTTGCGGAAGCCGGAAAAGATCGAGGCATTGATTTTCACAAGCTTCCCATAAGGATAGGAATATTAGGAGCAGAGCCTTGGACTGAAGAGATGAGGCAGGAGATTGAAAAAGCTTACGGCATAAAGGCATATGATATATACGGCTTAAGCGAAATCATAGGTCCTGGAGTAGGCTGTGAATGCAGCCAGCGCCAGGGGCTCCATATAAACGAGGAGCATTATATAGCCGAAATAATAGATCCGGAAACAGGAGCGGCCTTAGATTATGGCCAAACCGGCGAGCTGGTGCTTACATCAATTGCAAAAGAGGCCATGCCCTTGCTCCGCTATAGAACAAAGGATATCACTACCCTTTACCGTGAGCGCTGCGGCTGCGGCAGCCTAAACGTGAGGATGGACAGGGTAACCGGCAGAAGTGATGATATGCTTATCATCAAAGGGGTCAATGTCTTTCCTTCCCAGATCGAAAGCGTGATAATGAGCATGCCTAAATTACTTCCCCATTATAATATCGTGTTAAGCAAGAAAGGCAAGCTTGATGAGCTTTTGGTCCAAGTAGAAACGGAGCTTTCCTGCAATGATGGTGCGATAGCAGCAGATAATCTAAAAAGAAATATCATGGATATAACCGGTATCGCAGCAGAAATAGAACTGCTGCCGCCAAAAACCCTTCCAAGAAGCCAGGGCAAGATCAGCAGGGTTACGGATTTGAGGTATAAAACCGTATAGAACCAAAGGAGTTCATGTTATGAAAAACATGAACTCCCTTTACTTTTATTCCTCTTCTTTTGTTTCTTCAGATTGTTTTTTTACCTTTATCTTAGTTATCCTCTTATCATCCACTTCTTCAATGCGGAATTGCACTCCGTCAAACTCAACTTCGTCCCCCACCTCGGGCATTTTACCCGAAAGGCTCAAAACCATACCGCTTATAGTGTCAAACTCCAGCTCATCCTCTGGAAGCTCAGTATGCATTATGTCATTGACCTCATCAATGCTGAGCATACCGTTGATCAAATATGTATTATCATCAAGCTGTTCATACTCCAGCACCACATCATCATATTCATCGAAGATGTTTCCTACGATTTCTTCCAGCAAATCTTCTATAGTAATAAGCCCGGCTGTACCGCCATATTCATCTATTACAATGGCTATATGGGTCTTGGATTTCTGCATCTCTTTAAAAAGCTCATCTATCTTTTTATACTCGGGCACAAAGTAGGCGGGCCTGATAATATCTTTTAAAGAAACTTTAAATTCTTTTCCATACTTCATCATGCCGAATAAATCTTTAACATATAACAATCCCACTATATTATCTATTGTATCTTCATATACAGGTATACGGGAGAAATGCTCTTCAACAATCACTTCCATAATTTCCTCAAGGGAAGCGTTTATATTGATAGCCGCTATATCTGTTCTGGGTGTCATTACTTCCTTAACCACTGTGTCGTCAAATTCAAAGATGCTGTTGATCATTTCCGTCTCTGTTTCTCTGATGATCCCTCTCTCTTCTCCTACATTTATCATAAGACGTATTTCTTCTTCGGTAATTTGGCTTGAATTATTTTCTGCGGAACCTCCAAACATCTTGACTATGAAGTTTGTGGAGAAGGTCAAAAGCTTGACTATAGGAAAAGCAATCTTAGAAAGGAACAAAATTGGCTTCGCTACGGCAAGGGCAACCTTATCGGACCACTGCAGAGCCATCCTCTTAGGTACCAGCTCTCCCAGAACTAAAGTTATGTATGCCATGAGCATGGTTATAAATATAAAGGAAAAAGAATCTGCATATGTAGATATAATTGCCAGGTTCGATTTTTTTAGTACTTCAGCCAAATATACAGCAAGAGTCTTAGCACTCAGCGCGCTGGCAAAGAAGCCTGCAAAAGTGATTCCTACTTGAATGGTAGCAAGCAGCTTGCTCGGTTCTTCAATAAAATTATCTACAATTTTGGCGGCTTTGTTTCCCTCTTCTATGAGAGGCTTCAGTTTCGATTGCCTGATAGATACTATTGCCATTTCGGAAGCGGCAAAGAATGCGTTAATCCCTATCAGTAATAAGATTACAAACATTTGCGACCACAGGTCCCCGTCCATTAAAAAAATTCCCCCTAATAAAGTATTTTGTATAATATTATACTATTTATCTTAGCATATACCAAGTCAATATTTTCCTGAATTATGCAATCTAGACTATGGTATTGTCCCTTTACTCCTGCATATTGCTGATATCTTGCAAGCAAAATTTAGACAAGAGCCCTTATCTAAAAGATAATAGTTCTTGTCTCAAGCCGGATATAAAAACAAATATCAACAAGCCTATAAAAATCTTATCACATTTTCGCTCCAGAAAAAGGACAAGCAATATACCAAGAAAAAACAAATCTTCAAAAGTAAAGTTGGCTGATACAAAATTCACAACTTTTATTATATCCAATTTTATCTCCCTGCCTTAAAACCCAATCTTTCCATCATCGCAATCACATTCATAGCCTTTACACAATCGTCCAGGGCTTTTTGCCTCTTATCGGATACAAATGGTTTTATCGAGTTTAAGAAAACTATCCTTTTATCGTTTTTATTTCCATCGAAGAATTTTTCCATAATATTGTTTAAAAGGGTTTCATCGAATAAAGCTGTCAAAGGATTTTGATAAGCCGTATTCTCCGCCCTTTTATCTTCGCCGTCATTTACCTCATTTTTTTTTTGATTGCTCATACCTTTTATGAGCATTCCCATTAATTCATCTTTTAAGCCATCAAAGTCATTACTTTTGAGCATATTGCTCAGCCTCTGGCTTGAACCGTCCTGACTGTTTTGATTATCTAAATACTGAATCAATTCCTTTTTAAGACCTTCAATATCCCCTCTGTTTATTTTATCCTTTACATCTTGGCTTATATTTATGTTTGGATTATTGTTTATCTGGTCCATAACCATTCTTTTCATTTGCTGCTGATCAATATTGTTTAAATCCACCCCAGGCATCTGTTCAGATATTTTCTCCTTTATAGATTCAATATCTCTTTCATCATACCTGTTATTGTTTCTACCATAAGCCATGCAACTACCTCCAAAAGTCTTATTTTAGTATACGAGCCTCCTGCGCTCTTTTTGGCTTTTTGCTTTCCTATAAATTATATCTTTGCTATATTTGCCGCACTCTATATCTTCTTTACCGCATTGGTCGCTTTCTTCCTTTAAGCCTTTGTTTTTCACGATAGGTTCGGAGCATCTTTGGGGCAATATACACACCAAAAACAGCAAAAGCAGTATCCATATAATGTCTTTATCCAATATTTCATCAAAAAAACCCATACCAAAACNNAACTAAACAGGTTCTAATCTATTCTCACTTCTATTTTATTCCCTAAGCTTATTTTGGTTACAGCTTTTCCTTAGAAGTTTTAAGCCCGGTTCAAGCCGGGCTTAATCTTAAAATATTCTTTTGCCGCAGAAGCAGAAGAAAAACAGTATAATCAGTATTATCCATATTCCATTGTTACCCAGGAAATTGCCGCCTAATATGCCGCCTCCGCATCCTGAGCCGCCGAAGCCTCCGCAGAAAAAGAGTATCAGGAGTATTATCCAAATCCAGTTAGAA
>DPSW01000365.1:0-4472 GCA_003527145.1 Clostridiaceae bacterium
AATTGATATTGATAACACATTGGTGGCTTGGGATACAAAAGAAGCAGATGGAAAAGCACTGAATTTTATTAAAAGCCTGCAAGAAGAAAACTTTAAAATATGTATGATTTCCAATAACACTAAAAAGAGGGTAGAAAAATTCAATGAAATACTGGCCCTTCCGGCTATACATAAAGCGGGCAAACCGAAAATCTCTCCATTCTTAAAAGCTATGAAGCTTCTTCAAACCAATCAGAAAAATACCGCAGTAATAGGCGATCAGCTGTTTACCGATATACTTGGCGGTAACCGTATCGGTCTGTTCACTATACTTGTTACTCCTATAAGCCCCAAGGAATTCATATGGACAAGGTTCATGCGAAAAATAGAAAGATTTGTACTGAAAAAAATAGTANNAGAATGTAAAGGCTTATATATGGAAAACCGTGTAAAAATATTGAATAAATTTTCTATCTCTGAAGGATTTTGCAAAATTTTATAGAATATAATTATCTAAAATAAGTAGTACAATTTAATCACCGAATTAGGACGTATGATCTATGGTTATACTTGGGCGCTTATGCCATAGAGACGTTGTGGCGCAACCGGCTAATCTAATATTAGTCGGTTTTATATATTTAGAGGCATACTGTGGAAAGAAAGTATCTGCTTTCAGAGTATGGATATATCTTAGCTTATTAAACAACAAGAAGGTGAACAACATGAAAAAGAATTTACGTTTAGGAGATATGTTGATAGGCACGGGCAAACTCAACCAAGAACAACTGGAAGAAGCGATGAAAAAACAAAGAAGCATAAAAACCAAGAGACTGGGTGAAGTGCTGGTAGACCTTGGATATGTAAAGGAAGAAGATATTTTGGAGGTTCTGGAAGAACAGCTGGGAATTCCTGTTATAGACTTGGCTTATTATATGATTGACTCAAAGGTCACAGCCTTGATACCTGAGAACATTGCTCGGAAATATGACCTGATTCCCGTAGATATTGTTGAAGATGAACTGCTGGTAGCTATGAATGATCCTCTTAATATATTTGCTATAGATGATATTAAGCTGTTAACCGGTATGAAGGTGAAGATAGCCCTATCTGCCAAGTCTGTAATTACAAGAACCATAAATAAATACTATACCCAAGAAGGAACTAAGAAAGTAATAGAGGAGTTCGAAGAAAAATTTGTGCCCAGCAGCCTAGATGATTTGGATGAAAGTGAATTATCAGATGTTAACAGCGCTCCGGTTGTAAAGCTGGTCAATACTATTATCGGACAGGCCATAAGGATGAAGGCCAGCGACATACATATTGAACCCTATGAAAACAATATAAGAGTGAGGTTTAGGCTAGATGGTGATTTGCAAGAGATAATGAGCTTTTCTAAGAAAAGCCACATGGCAATAGTTACAAGGATAAAAATAATGGGAAGAATGGATATAGCAGAAAGAAGANNTTGGAAGGGAAAAATATTGACATGAGGATATCTTCTTTACCTACAGTGCATGGCGAAAAAATAGTTATAAGACTCTTGGACAGGGATGGCTTCAGCTTCTCCAAAGAAGATTTAGGCTTTTCCGATAATGATATTAAGATATTTAATAAGATTATACGTCAACCCTATGGAATAATATTAGTTACCGGTCCTACCGGCAGCGGTAAAACTACTACCTTATATACGATATTAAAAGATTTGAATAAAGAAGAGCAAAATATAATAACTGTAGAAGATCCGGTGGAATATAAGCTTAAGGGAATAAATCAGGTACAGGTAAACAATAAAGCCGGGTTGACTTTCGCCAGCGGACTACGCTCCATNNACGGAGACGGCAGAAATCGCCGTAAGAGCTTCTATAACAGGCCACTTAGTCCTTTCTACACTCCACACCAATGATACTGCTTCAACAATTGCCAGGCTAATAGATATGGGAATCGAACCTTACCTTGTATCTACATCAGTAATAGGCATAATATCTCAAAGATTGGTGAAAAAATTATGCAGCAGCTGCAAGACCCCATATATTGCGAATGAAAAAGAAAGAAAAATGCTTAATGCCACTGATGAGGCTCTGACTTTATATAAGCCGCATGGCTGCAATAAATGCATCAAAGGCTACAGAGGAAGAATACCGGTTCATGAAGTAATGTATCTGGATCAACATATAAGAAATNNTATAAAAAATGGTATGACCACCCTTCTTTATAGTGCATCAAAATTGGCCTTGCAAGGTATTACCTCTATGGAGGAAGTGCTTAGAATAGGATATACGACAGATTAGGAGTGAGGAAATGGATTTCTTTAAATTGGTTCAAGCGGGCATAGAAAAAAAAGCCTCTGACATACATATAACAGTTGGTCTTCCTATTGTTTTCAGAATAAACGGAGAACTGATAAAAATGGGCGATGCAGATATGACACCTCAGGATACAGAAAAGATTGCCAAAATGATGCTAAATGAAAAACAATTCCATGAATTGGAGCAAAAAGGTGAAATTGATATATCTTACTCCTCACCGGGAGTAGGGCGTTTCAGAATAAACATATACAGGCAGAGGGGAAGCTATGGGATTGCCATAAGGATAATACCCCTAAAAATACCTACTCTCGAAGAATTGGGGCTTCCTGCTATAGTACAGGATCTGGCAAGGCTCCCCAGGGGCCTCATACTCGTTACCGGCCCCACAGGCAGCGGCAAGTCTACCACTCTGGCCTATATGATAGACCAGATGAACCGTGAGAAAAAATATCATATTATAACTTTGGAAGACCCTATTGAATATCTACATAAACACAATAAAAGCATAATAAACCAAAGAGAGATTGGAAATGATTCACTAAGCTTTGCAAATGCGCTGAGGGCAGCTCTGCGTCAGGATCCTGATGTAATTTTGGTTGGTGAGATGAGAGACCTGGAAACCATAAGCATTGCTTTGACAGCAGCAGAGACAGGGCATCTTGTACTGTCTACATTGCACACTCTGGGAGCTGCCAAAACAATTGACAGAATAATAGATGTATTCCCGCCACATCAACAGCAGCAAATAAGAATACAATTATCAACTGTGGTAGAAGCCATAATATCACAGCAGCTTTTGCCAACTATAGACGGNNGCTTTTGAGGTGATGATAGCCACAAGTGCCATAAGCAATCTTATAAGAGAAGAAAAGACTCATCAGATAGATACAGCAATACAAACAGGCTCTAAGGTAGGAATGCAGACATTGGACAACTCTTTATTAAGCCTTTACAGAAGAGGACTTATAAGCCAGGAGGTATTTCTGATTCAGGCAAGCAATCCGGATATAATGAAAAAATACTTAATATAGGCAGGTGATTTTCACATGCAATTCAAATACAGGGCAGTAACGGAAGCTGGCCAGATAATTGAGGGGATTCATGATGCTCAGGATGAAAGAGAAGTAATTTCCATGCTCAAAGGAAGCAATTATATGCCCATATCCATTGAGCAGACCATAAACAGCGGAGCAAGCACTACCCTTAGCTTTGTGAAGATAAAGAAGAAGGATTTAGCGGTATTTTGCAGGCAGTTCTATACCATGTTGAACTCGGGCGTAAGCATAGTAAAATGTCTCGATATATTGGAAAAGCAAACAGAAAACAAACAAATGAAAAAGGCTATAGCAGATGTATTTGATAATGTGCAAAAAGGTATGACCCTCTCCGAAGCTATGAAGAATAATTCCAAAATATACCCTCCCATTTTGATAAATATGGTAGAAGCCGGAGAAGCAAGCGGCAGCTTGGATACCATAATGGAGAGAATGGCAGTACATTATGAAAAGGAATTCAAAATTGAAAATAAAGTTAAGGGAGCCATGGTCTATCCCATAGTACTGGCCATAGTAGCAACTGCTGTAGTAGTATTTTTGATGGTTGCCGTAATGCCTACATTTGTGGGCATGTTTGAAAGCAGCGGAGTGGAGCTGCCCGGTCCCACAAAAGCACTGCTGGCCATAAGCCACTCCATAAGAAACCTCTGGTATATGTACATAATTGGAATTGGTGCTTTCGTACTTGCTATGAAATACTATGGCAGAACTGAAACCGGAGGCATGGTCTTTGACACGATGAAGCTTCGAGTACCCATATTTAAAAATACTAATATTAAGCTGGCTACCTCTCGTTTTACCCGGACTCTGTCTACCCTATTATCCAGCGGCATACCTCTCATGCAGGGCATAGACATAGTAGCCAGGGTAGTAGGCAATAAATATATATCAAGAAAATTAGATAGCGCAAAAGAAGAGGTTCGAAAAGGCGTCCCTCTTTCCAGGACTATAAAAGATGCAGGGGTATTCCCACCCATGGTGGACTCCATGATAAAAATTGGAGAGGAATCCGGAGACTTAGATGGCATACTGAATAAAAGCGCCGACTTCTATGATGAAGAGGTAGAAGTAGCCCTCCAGAAGATGACGGAAATGATGCAGCCGCTGATGGTAGTCATCATGGCCCTCATCG
>DPSW01000365.1:4481-8961 GCA_003527145.1 Clostridiaceae bacterium
TTTAGAACAAAGAATACCTATATCTATATTATTTAGGGGGTGATGCAAAAATAGGGGACAAGCTCACTAATTTTATTGGTATTATATTAAAAAATTTAAGGAGGAGATTTTATAATGTTTAACTGGTTTGTAAAAAAGATCAACAATAGAAAAGGATTTACGCTTGTAGAGTTGGTAGTAGTTATAGCTATATTGGGTATTTTGGCAGCTATTGCTGTGCCTAAATTTACAGGCACTCAGGAAACAGCAAGAGAAAGAGCTGAAGAAGCCACTTTAAAAGTGGTTCAGAGTGCTATTAGATTATATCAAGCAGATAATAATGCATTGCCAACTGATATTACAGCATTTAAAAGTGCTTATATTGGAAGCAGCCTTAAAGCACCAACTTCTGCTCTAAATAAGAACAAGAAAATTAGTATGGATGCAAATGGAATTGTAACATATCAAGCAACAGCGGTTACTGAAATACCCTATGATTAAAGAAGAATAAAAAGTATAAAACATTGTAGGCGGTTCATTTTGCTTCTAAATTCTAAGAATTATTGATAATATAAACTGAATCATTAACTAATTAACTCCAAAGGAGGCTGCAAATGTACATACTAATTTTCATACTCGGCATCATTATAGGCTCCTTCCTGAATGTATGCATATACAGAATTCCGCGGGAAGAGTCCCTAGCATATCCATCTTCTCACTGCACCTATTGCAGCCATCCATTGAAGTGGCATGACCTGGTACCGATATTCAGTTTCTTATCCCTTAGGGGAAGATGCAGATACTGTGGGGGGATAATCTCCCCCCAATATCCCATAGTAGAATTATTGAATGGAATTATATATTTATTGGCTTTTTATCATTTTGGCTTATCAATTGATTTTGTGTTCTACAGCTTTTTAGTAAGCATTTTAATAGTAATAAGTTTTATAGACTATTATCACCAGATAATACCGGATGGCTTAATTTTAATTATTTTGAGTTCCTCTATTATATATAAAGCTCTTATATATTTTGTTTATAAAATGCCGCTATCATTTTCTGATAGCATTTCCAGCTTCATTGGAGCAGGCATATTGTTTATTATAATTGCCTTGGTGTCCAACGGAGGCATGGGCGGAGGAGACATAAAGCTCATTGCTGTATTGGGCTTTATATTAGGATTGAAAAAAACGATTTTAAATACATTATTATCCTTCCTTATAGGGGCGGTAATCTCTGTATTCCTTCTCTTATCGGGGAAGAAGGGGAGAAAGGATGCCATACCCTTCGGACCCTTTATAAATATTAGCTTTCTGATTTCTGCTTTTTGGGGAGACAGGATAATTCTATGGTATATTAAATTGATGATGCTTTAAACAAAATAGCANNAGGGAAATTTTAAAATCAAATAATGGAGCGGCATTAATAATTGTGTTGATAACCTTGTTAGTCTTATCAATACTTACTGCTTCTGCCATATATATTAATATGACCAATACCAGACAAGTAGTTTCTCAAAAGGAATATTATCAGGCTTATTATTTGGCTTATTCGGGTGTAGAAATAGGATTTTCTGCACTAATGAACAATAGTGAATTATTTAGCGAGTTTAAAAATAACGCTAATCATACAAAGACTGAAAAAGTTTATTATGGCGAAGGCAACTTGGACGAAATTGACATTACTATAAAATCTTCAAACGATAAGAAGAAAGTTACAATAACATCTACAGGTCTTCATAAAGCAAGCGGAAAGTCTGTTACTTTAACTATGTATTTTCCTGTTGATTTTCCATCCTTGAAAAAATGGGAATAGATGTTTTAAGGAGGAATTCCTATGAAAACAAATAATAATAAGGCTTTTACGCTGATTGAAGTAGTGCTTACAGTTGCGATATTAAGCATGCTTATGTTTATTGTTTATTCTCTATTTAGCATGAGCAGTAAGCCTCATGCCATAGTCACCCGTGAGTATGTATTGCAATCCAATGTAAGGCTGGCATCTCAGAAATTGACCTCTTTAATCAAAAAGTCAACTGCCATATTTGCTTATAAAGATGTTGAACCCATATTTGCTCAGGATATTTTCCCGGAGTCGGGCGGCTCTAATGAACTAATCCTTATTGACGAGACCTTTGTCAACAATAGTCCTAAAAAAACTGAGCTAATAGCAGCGATGGATAAGTATAAGGGCTGGAGCTTTATTGCATTGGGTTCTGGCGGTANNTACACCTTGCAAAGAATTTTGGAAAAGCAATCCATAGGCACTTCGGACATAGTATATGAAATCCAGTATAAAAAGAAGAATCCTTATATGGAGGATAATTTATTGGAATACTCTCTAACAGGAAAATTGTCCGGCGGAGCTTCCGGAAGCGAACCAATAAATATAAAATCGGAAGTAGAAGCCTTAAGCACCTTGCAGGTAGTTGATAAGGGAGATTATACAAAAAGAGCAACGGCTTTGTTTTATAGAACCGAAGAAAGACCGATGGGCGTTGATGCAGAAGCCGCTGTAGCAATGGTCTTGGATATATCAGGGAGTATGGGGGATGATATGGGTGGTAATTCAGGCGGAAGCAACAATCCAAATGCTCCAAACGCAAGCCGTATATCAATACTAAGACAAAAAGCCGGCGACCTAGTAGATAAAATGTCATCATTGGAGAACATAAATGTTAGCTTGATTCCTTTTAGCAATAGCAGCAATCTGCCGAATGTTTGGAAAAATTACAAATATAATGGAGTTACAAAGGATCCAAAAGCGTGGAAAAATGCTAAAAATGATAATGGGGAATTAAATGATCTTATAGGCAAGCTCGTATCAACAAATGGCACCAATGTAGGGGATGGCATAAGAAGAGCCTATTATAGATTTAATGGGTATGGCAAGCAGGATGCAAACAAATATATGATATTATTGATGGATGGGGTACCTACATTCGGAAGCGTTCATAAGGCTTCAAGGGATAGGCCTGGATTTTCAAATTATGTTGGGGATATCAGAATACATAATGGTGAAAACTATTATTATGATGGACGTTTTTGGTTTTTGGGTTATACTTACTATTATTTGCGTTATTATAATATTGAGTTTGTNNAGTGATATTGAAATCTCAGAAAGCGAGTATTCCTATGATGGAAGCAGAAGGCCGGACGGCAGATATGCAGGCCGTGGTAATGCCAGTGATGATTATATAAGCAAAGACTATATTACTGAAATGGCTAAGAAACTGGGAGATATAAAAAATAGCAAAGGTGAAAAAAATCTGAAGGTTTATGTTATCGGCTTTTCTAATGTGTCTGAGGAAAGGGCTGAATTGGATTTCATAAAAGGTGAACTGGCTAAATATACAAAGGAAGTTACAGCCTATGAAGTAACGGATGCAGAAGGCCTGGAAACTGTTTTCACGGGTATAAACCAAATTATACTTGATGATTTGTGGCACATAACAGGACCTAAGGAATAAGGTTAGGTGATATGCTTATGAATAACAAAGGAATGACTCTCATAGAAGTTATAATTGCCTTATTTTTACTAGGGCTTTTAACTATTGTCTTTCTGCCTTCAACATGGTCGAGCTATAAAATGATGGAAAAAGCAAAAGAAATTACTGTTGATACCTTTGCAGCGCAGCAAAAAGTTGAGTTATCAATGGAAAAAGCAAGAGATGATATATATGAATATCGAAAAGATCCTTCTAAGCCTAACCCGATGACTAAAAGCATCAATGCTTTTGGGAAAACAATTTCCGGTGTACCTATTAAGCAATCCGTTTTGAGCAAAGATGGGACAGTTAATCGTGGTGATATTTATGTATTCGTTGCCGATGAACCCATTATAAATGAAAATCTGCCGGAGGTAGAATGGATAAAGCTCTTTGACAAAAATAGCAAGGATATTCCGATATACTGGAAGAACAATAATCTTACCGGCAGCCACAAGATTAAAGATACGGCTAACTATTTTATGAGCCTTAAGCGATGGTATGTGTCAAAGCCCGGATTTGACGGATTCATTCCAGCCTCAGGAATCAATGAATCTTATTGGGGGACAAGATATCCATCCTGGCCTAATGACTATGAAACCATAAATAACAATGATAAGGATCAATTGATGGATTTGAGCCCATATATAGGCAAGCATGTTNNAATACCTGTAGCTAAAACGGGCAAATACGGAGCTGAAGCTAATAGTAAGGAAATCTACGTAATGGGGCCGCCTATATTGGATAATATCAAATTTCATTTTGATCCATATACATTTAGAAATAATAGTGAAGTATTTTATTCTGATGGCTCACCTATTCCGAATTGGAAGGATTATTCAATATCAACACCTGTAACGTTTACACCTGTATATACTGATGCTAATAAAATGCGGATTAACTATATACATGACGACGGCAAAACCATCGTATTAAATGATTCCGAAGCAAAAATAAGCTATAATCCTACAGATGCTAATAATTTTACAATATTTGCAGTTTATAAAAACACAT
>DPSW01000365.1:8992-10025 GCA_003527145.1 Clostridiaceae bacterium
GACTCAAACCAAGAGCATTGTACAGAGTACTGATACGGAAGCGTCTAAAAAATACATTATAAGCGCAAGAATGTCGAGCCCAAATATGAAGCTTATATTGGACAGAAATGATAATAAGGAAGAAGGATATGAAATATTTCCTTCATACAATGCAAACAATAGCTCAGTAGCTTTAACTATAGGAGGCACATCATCCCAAGAAAACATTTATGAAATAATAATATATAATACTGCATTGTCTGATGATGATATAAATAAGGTAAGGAGTTATTTAGCTGAGAAGCATAGAATTAAACTAAAGGATTAAGAAGGGAGGTCTGTATTTGAAACTATTTTCACTATTAAACAAAAATGCTATTTCCATTGATTTGGGTTCTTATGAAACAAAGGTTATCCAAGGCAACCTAAGCAAAGAAGAAATAATAATTGATAAAGCTTTTTCCTTTAATACTCCGGCCTTTTCTTATGAAAATGGCAATATTAAAAACCAATATATACTCATTGATACTGTGAAGGAGGAGTTGAAAAAAAATAAGGTTTCATTCGCTACTTGTTATCTTAGCATCAAGAGCAGTGATATCATAACCAGAGAGATACCTTTCCCTGCTTTGGAGGATAAAGAAATAGAGGGCTTGCTGAAATATCAACTGCCTGAATATCTGCCTATGGATTACGGAAAATATGTTATTCAGCATAAGCCTATAGGCAGGNNNNATGGTGGACATGCATTATAATTTTGTAAGGGAATTAGGACTGAAGCCTGTTGTATTAGACTATCAATCCAACGGTATCTGGAAGCTTTTTAAATTTACAGATAATATTAACGGAAGCATAGTTCCTTCACAAAAAACTATTGCAGCTATTGATTTAGGTTATGACAGCACCAATATAACCATAGTAGATAATGGGACTATACAAACAAGCAGAGTTATAGATCTGGGTGGGCAGAGCATGGACAATAATGTAACAAGTCTTATAGCCGTTAACAGCGATGAATTAAATTTAAAGAAGTCCGAAATTGAAGATGTGAGCA
>DPSW01000365.1:10031-11763 GCA_003527145.1 Clostridiaceae bacterium
AGGATTGACAGGGTATTTAAGTATTATATATCCAAGGAAGCAGACAATGAAATAGAGACACTGCTATTATATGGAGGACTTTCAAAGATTAAAGGAGTAGACAAGCTATTTTCAAACTATTTTGGAATTCCTGCACAAGTACTTAATAATGCAAGGAAAGTAAATTTAAATGACGATTTTTATAGATATATTAATTGTGNNGTGCACTAATTAGGGATGATGAGGTGTAATTGTTATGAAGGATTTAAACTTTTTCTCATCCTATAGTAAGAAAAGTAATAAAAAAAGCTTTGATAAATCAATTGTTTTGTATGGGATTTTGATTCTGGTTATAATGGGAATTCTTATTTATGGTTTATCTAATTTTATAGCTATTAAAAAGCTTAGCAATGATGTTGCAGCCATAAACTTGGAATTAGAGGCTAATCTTAAGAATACTAAAATAAAAGAAATATTGGACAAGGAGCAGCAAATAAAGGTGATAAAGGAAGATATGGCTAAGCTAAAAGCCCTGGACAAGTATGTTCAGGACAGGGATGTTGTAAATGAGCTTTTGCTGGAGGATATACGAAATAACATTCCGTCTTNNCTTTACTGTTTATAAGCTCTATGTCTGTAAATCCGGATGGCATAAGAATAGAAGGCAAATCCAAGGATAAAGAGTCAATAGCTCAGTTTGAGCATAATCTCAGAAGCATGGAAAGCTTTGAACGGGTTTTCATATCCCAAGTAACAGATGATAATGGACATTATAGTTTTTATTTAGATATTAGATTGAAGGAGGAGAACGCTGATGGAGCTTAAGCTGCAAAATAATAAGCCAAAGAGAAGTATTAATATCAGCAAAAAAGAAAAAAATCTTCTCCTGATTTTGTTAGTTNNGTAAAACGGATAAGCTAAACTATGAAAATGATTTAATAAAAATTCAAGAAATCCTTGCAAGAGAAAATGGGATAAAAAGAGAATGGGAGAACTTAAATACTGAATTCATTAGAGTATCTGAAAAGTATTATCAAGAAATGAACCAGTCTGACTTAATGCATATGTTAAACGGTATAATAGACAGTGGTCAGCTGGAGGTGCCAAGCATGAGCTTCAGAGAAACAGAGGCTTTGGAGCTGGAGGGGTTGCAGGCTGATTATCTGGGGGTATCACTTCCTTTCAGAGGCAGCTTTACTGATCTGGAAGTATTTTTGTCTCAGCTTAGGAACAGCCCTAAGAGGCTTTTGATTGACCAGCTGTCAATAACAAAGGACAGCTCGGACAGTTTAAATGGACAGCTTTCGTTTAATGCCTATGCTTATGGAGGTGCCAAGGCTAAGGAAAATGGATATTTTTATACCAATGCCTATAATAGCCCAAACAAGCCCAGCCCTTTTACTGCTTTTGACGGTTATGTGGAGGTGCCCGTTTATTCGGGAGATTCTTCAGATGGTGAAACAGAAGAAAAAAGGGCATTGTTAGCTGATTTGGAAGATGATCATATATATTATATGGGAACAGGGTCAGGAGTCACCGGCAAGGTCAGTAGATTCGGCACAGCTAAATATGGCAAGACTTCGATCAGAGCAGAGTATTTTATATCTACAGACTATCAGCCTGAAAGGGCTTATGTGGTTTTGGATGACCAGGATATCAATATCAAATATCCGCCTCCATCGATAGGAATATGGGCATTTTCTTACGGTTATTCACCGGTTACAGTAGGATTGAGGTTCCAGGACATGGATGG
>DPSW01000014.1:0-1839 GCA_003527145.1 Clostridiaceae bacterium
ATTGACGATAATAACATATTTATCGGGATAATCAGAAGAAGGGAAATAATTGAGTATTTCACAAAAAACTATATTTCAACTATGAAGGATATCAATTAATCTTTCCGGTTAATTTTATTGCTTATGCAACAGTAACTGGTGTTATAAGGCAACAATATATCAAACTGGCACTACACGAAAAGGTAATATTTTCATGATTATTATATAGCAATATAATCAAAATAATACTAAATAGATTAATCTTGCTATAAAAATAAATTATCTTGGAGGTGTAAATAATGGGCAATAATATAAAAAATGCTCGGAATAGATTCAAGGAAGAGGTAGCTACTCAACTAGGGATTAATTTAAAGCCAGGAGACAATGGAAACCTTTCGGCAAGAGATGCAGGGAGGATCGGCGGCGAAATGGTCAGAAGAATGATAAGATCCTATGAGGAAAGACTTAAATAGTTAACGGCTTAGACAGAAAAACCTGATGGAGATGATTCCATCAGGTTTTTTATTAGGGATTATAGGTGATAAGCTTCATGTCTCCCAATCTGTTTTTATCAATATTATTGGATTCGCTTTCAGGAATGGTAACTGTATTAATATTCCCATCACTTATGTATCTCTTGTCCGGGTTTTTATCAAAATACTTGATGTAATCATATATCCCTGTCCCGGCGACCAGCATTTCACTTCCTCTCACTCTGGGCAGTCTTTGAGGATTAAACTTTATGCTGACAGGCGAAGGGGCCGGATTGCTTCCGACGAGTAAAACTGCTTTATGGTTATATGTTGAGCCTTCACTGCTGCCCGACACAACATATTTATAATTTTCGCCTTTAGGTGCTGCTCCATATGGAAGTGCCAGGGACTGTACCTCATAGTCGGGAAGTATTTCCTTAGTTTTTTGAACATTTTTCCCTAGAGATTTTTGTACCTCTTCAATACTGATTTTACCCAGATTTTCATGATTATATCCATGGTTTCCAATTTCGTAACCATTATTTATAAGGAATTCATACTTTTCTTTAATAAGCTCTTTTTGCCTGAAAGGAACGGGGTAATATACAAAAAAACTTGCTGATTTACCGAAGTCAGGGTGTTCCTTGCTAAAGCTTTCAAGCAATCCCACTGCACAATTCGGATCTATTTTGGCTCCTTCACTATCTTCTATCAGATTGAATTGATTCAATAATCCGTCATCAAAGGTTATAACTACAGGAGTATAGCCTGCCTCCACATTTATCTTATTATCTACAAAATCTCTTAGACTGATAAGCCTATAGCCTTTATCATAAAGAGTTTGAAGGTCTTTTCTAAAGTTTTCAGGGGTTCGTACCCATTCTGACTCTTCTTCTCCAATGCCATGATACATCAATATCATAACTTGTCCATTTTCATTGGGCTTTATTTTTTCANNATCCGGAGAAGATTTTTCATCAGGCTTTTCATCTATTGTTTGCGCTTCTTTTGACTTGTCCGGAGTATTGCTGACGGGAACGCCCGGATTGGTACAGCCGATCAAGGTTATACATAAAATAAGATAAAAAATAATAGTAACTTTTTTCATTTTTGCCCTCCACACTCAAGCTTTACAATTATTATATCATATGCAAACCTCCAAATCGACATATTCTGCATACATTCCAAAAATTAGCTTGTGCTGCCATTGAAANNAGTTCTAGTATTTATTTTTTTCACCGGGGTAAATTATTATCAGAAATAAAAAACTTTTATGTGAGGAGGACTTTAAAATGGCACTAGGAAGTGGAAATTATAATAAAGGATTAGAAGTACCAAATGCTCATAAAGCTTTAGATAATATGAAATATGAAATAGCAGCAGAATT
>DPSW01000014.1:1959-2549 GCA_003527145.1 Clostridiaceae bacterium
TATAATTTAAGGTAAAGATGGTCAGAGGTGATAGCATGAATGGTAATAGCAATGAAATTGCACTTAATAAATTAATTGTGTTGTTAATTTTGAGGGAAATTGATCTGCCGATAACAACGGCACAGATTACAGACATTGTGTTGGAAAACAATCTTATTAATTATTTCGATCTGCAGCAATGCCTGCAGGAGCTGGAAGAAGCTAAAATGATTATAAAGTTTGGAAATAGGGAAACCTATCAGAACACAGAAATGGGTTTGAAAACTATAGAGTTATTTTTCTCCCGCATAGATGATGCTGTAATATCAAAAATCAAAGCCTATGTGTCGAAGAACAAAGAGAAAATAAGGTTAGAAACCCAAGTCCGCTCTGACTTTATCAAAAAAAGTGATACTGAATACATAGTAAATTTAAAAGTTATCGAAAAGGACATTGTATTGATAGATCTCAGCCTCAACGTAGTATCTGCAAAACAGGCCAAATTGATATGCAGCAATTGGGAAAATAAGTATTATCAAGTCTATGATCAAATAATGAGCCTATTGATAAAGCAATGACTGCTGTGCTAACTTATAACGATTGCGAATGCC
>DPSW01000329.1 GCA_003527145.1 Clostridiaceae bacterium
GTATTAATGGCTATATTGTTGAAGTAGAAGTGGATTTGTCAAATGGCCTTCCTGGTTTTGACATTGTGGGATTGCCTGATGCTACGGTTAAAGAATCCAAAGAGAGGGTAAGAGCAGCAATAAAAAATTCTGATCTGCAATTCCCTCAAAAAAGAATAACTATCAACCTTGCTCCTGCAAACATTAAAAAAGAGGGATCTGTATTTGATTTGGCTATTGCCGCAGGATTATTGGTATCTTCCATGTATTTTCCGGAGGCAGAGGTAAACAGCACTGTATTTCTGGGTGAGCTTTCACTGGATGGCACAGTAAAAGGCGTAAAGGGAATTTTACCTATGTGTATGGAAGCTAAAAAGCAAGGATTTACAAGGATCATAACCTCTAATGAAAGCTCTCAGGAGGCTGCATTAGTAAGTGGTATAGATGTTATTGGGGTTAATAACCTGATAGAAATGGTAAGCTTTCTTAATAGCTCACTTTTTATTGAGCCGACTGTATCCTCATTAGAACAGCAGCTATTTACTAAATTTGATGATTGGGACTTCAAAGATGTCAAAGGCCAGCATACTGTAAAAAGAGCATTGGAAATTGCAGCTGCCGGATCCCATAACGTCCTGATGATTGGGCCTCCCGGTTCAGGCAAGACTATGCTTGCCAGAAGGCTTCCATCCATATTGCCTGATATGAGTTTTGAAGAAAGTCTTGAAGTTACCAAAATTTATAGCGTGGCAGGCCTTCTTAAGGAAAATGAGAGCATGATATTTAAAAGGCCCTTTCGTTCTCCCCATCATACCATCTCGGCCGCCTCATTGGTGGGAGGGGGACGAATTCCCAAGCCCGGCGAAGTGTCTTTATCTCATTTTGGCGTTCTATTTCTTGATGAAATGCCCGAATTCCCTAAGCATGTTCTGGAAGTTCTACGCCAGCCTTTAGAAGATGAATGTGTCACTATATCCAGGGTAAACGGAACTATCACTTATCCTGCAAAATTTATGCTTATAGCCTCAGTAAACCCATGTCCATGCGGATATTTCGGCGATGAAAGCAACAGGTGCAGCTGCAGCGCATCTCAAATCAAAAATTATATCGGAAAAATATCAGGACCACTCCTGGACCGAATTGACTTGCACGTTGAAGTTAAACCTGTAAAATTTAACGATTTGAGCGACGAGATCAAAAGTGAAAGCTCCTCATCTATAAAAGCAAGGATCAATAAAGCCAGGGAAATCCAGATGAAAAGATATTCTAAAGACGGCATATACTTCAACTCCCAGTTAAGGCCCAGACAGNNCGATACTTAAAAATGCTTTTGAGAAATTTAACTTGAGTGCCAGAGCATTCAACAGGATATTAAAAGTAGCCAGAACTATTGCAGACTTGGAAGGATCTGAAAACATTAATGCCGTTCATATAGCCGAGGCTATACAGCATAGAAGCCTGGATAAAAAATATATGCTTTGACATCTTATCTGCATTTTTCTATGCAGATTGCAATCGGGGGGCAGTTGATCTGATTTACGAATTCATGAACAAGAACGATTGCTTTTTTATAGTCTATTGATTTAACGTATTCCATAATGGCTTCCTTCTCATCGAAGCCGCTATCACCGCCGTAATAAACCGCTATCATGATTACCCCGCCCGGTTTCAGCAAGTCTAAAGACTTCTCTATTGCTTTTATAGTGCTGGCTGCTTTTGTTCCGATAGAGTGGTCGCCTCCGGGCAGATAGCCCAGGTTAAACATAATTGCCTTGATTCCCTTTGGCACATGCATATCCATGTTCTCGTGGCTGTCTTTTATCAAAATTACCGATTTGTCCGCGCTATTGTTTTCCAGCCTTTTTTTGGTATTTTCTAAAGCCATATCCTGTATATCAAAAGCAAATACTTTTCCCTCAAGGCCTACAAGCTTCGCAAGGAAAAGTGTATCATTGCCGTTTCCTGCGGTAGCATCAACAACAATATCTCCTTTTGCAACGATCATTTCAATAATCCTATGTGATATATCAAGAGCATTTTTAAAAAACATATACCTACTCCTTCTGAAGATTAATAACCATATTTTCCGCTATATTCAAAGGCATTTTTTACTAAATTTATATTGATTACATTTCCAAAATCATCTGCTATGATTTCCACAACATCAAAACGGCACATCCAGTCATATAGCTTTTTATTGCTAATAAAAGCTAGGGCTGTTTTTACTATTTTTCTCTGCTTATAATAGTTAACAGCTTCTCCTGGTTGACCAAACAACTCAGAGCTTCTTGTCTTAACCTCTATAAATGCGATTACATCGTTATCTGCAGCTATTATATCTATTTCTCCCAATTTACATCTAAAGTTTTTATCTATTATATTATAGCCCTGGCTTTCTAAGTACTGGACTGCTGCAATTTCGCCAATGTCTCCCAGCGTTTTCTTATTAAGCATTCTCGTCTCCCCTTGTTCTATCTATATATGACACGAAAGCTAAAATCTCAGCAACAACAACGTATAGCTCCGGAGGAATATTGCTTCCTAACTCAAAGCCTAAAAGACTATCTACCAGATTTTTGTCCTGGAATATTGGTACTTTATTTTTTTCAGCAGCTTTTATTATATTCTCAGCTATTATTCCTTTGCCTGCGGCAGTAATTTTGGGAGCAATATCCCCTTTATTATAAGACAAGGCTGCGGCCTTTTTAATAGGCTTCGTACTCTTTTTCATATCATACCCTCACATCAATACTGTATCTGGAAACCTCTTTTGGATTTAATATTTCCTCCACATGAGCAAGGCCAATGGGTTCATCTTTTTTTTCAACGGCACGGATACTTATGCTGTAACCTTTTGCTCTCAATGCATTTATCAATACTTCTTTATGATCATTGATTGTGTCTGTGGCCGCCTTGTTCTCCAGTTTGAAAATAACATTGATATTCTTATCTCTTATCTCAATATAGCTTTCGACATATCCTATATTATTAGTGCTTAAGCAAATTGCAATGCTGGTATTTGAAACATCGATCTTTTTATTCCTTTTACCCCGCTCATAAATAAAAATTTTGGCATCCGTCTGTTTGTTATTGACTATTATCGGAATATGTATATAGTTCATGTTGCTATTTATTGATTTTATAATATTGACGAAATTTCGCAAATTCATCAGAGCATCTCTTATCTCATAATTATTTTTATCATCGTCACCCATAGAAGACTCTAATTGTATCAGTAGCTCCAGCAGTTTTTTAAACCCTAGCTTTACATTATTATCATCCAATTCTTCCGGCTTTAAAAATACTTCATTTAGCTTGGTTAAAATCAGTTGTTCTTTTGGATTCTCAGAATCCAAAAGATGCTTTAGCAATTTACCTATATATTCAGATATAACTTCTCTATTTGAATTTATTTCATTATATATATATAAGTTTTCTGCCGTAATTTCGATATTTTTAGATAGCATAGATACAAGCAAGCCTATATCTGTCCTTTTAATCGAATCTGCAGCCTTCGTCGCTCCGCTTGCAAGCTGTTTAAGCTTTGTGAGAGAGGTTTCATCCAATTCACCGTTTTCCGAAACTATCTTTATGATATCTTCCATAGCCCCCTGGGTAAAACTTCCTTCTAAATTATCAGCAGCGATCATGGAACTCGTATCCAGAGAAGTAGTCAAATCGGCCAGCTTATAAACCGGGGTATTCAAAATATCTTTTTCAGCAAATATTAGATTTAGAATATCTTTTATATCATTTCTTTTATAAAGCTCTGCGGTTTTGATTATAAAATTAACATATTCTATAACTTCTTTATTGACCGGCTGCCTATGGCCAATGAGGGCTTTAAAGACATCGACATTGAGCTCTGTATCAGCAACTCCAATCCTTTTTAAAATATTTAACACTTCGCTTTTTGATGCTTCTTCACAGCAGCTTTGTTCAATAACTTGTGCGTAAATCTTATTCTCAGTCACTTTATTGATGATAATTTCAATTATTTCATCCTTTTCTATAGGCATGTCTGTCAAAACTACAGCGTTAATAGTCTCTTCTGCAGATATTTTTNNTGATCCTGCCTTCACCGGCTGCGACAACTCTTCCCTTTATTACATCGCCTATTTTCAACGACCGTGCGAATCGTTCACCGCTTTGAGACTGTATATCATTATATATAGATGTAATACGCATTTGATCACCAACTAAAAATTCTTTGTAAAACTTCTTCTATGTATTGGCAGCAGCCCGAATTTCCTTATACAATCCATATGCTGCTTTGTCCCATAACCTTTATGCCTTTCGAAGCCATACTCAGGGTATTCTTTATCGTAGCCGATCAGAATTCTATCCCTTTCAACTTTTGCGATTATTGAAGCCGCGCTGATCGAAATACTTAGACTATCGCCTTTGACTATGGCAAGCTGGGGTATTCTTACATCATTTATCCGCTCTGCATCGATCAGGAGATAATCAGGCTTTATGTTCAAATTTTCTATCGCAATNNTTTGTCTATAGTTTTCTCATCAACTATGCCCAAGCCTACCGATACTGCCTTGTCCTTTATCTCATCATAGAGATATTCTCTTTTGGCTTCAGAAAGCTTTTTTGAATCATTAATTCCAGGTATCACAACATTTCTATCCAGTATGACGGCAGCAGCCACTACTGGCCCCGCCAAAGGGCCCCGGCCCGCTTCATCAATTCC
>DPSW01000135.1 GCA_003527145.1 Clostridiaceae bacterium
GATGCTGGTTTTCTTTATATAGATGATATATATTTAATCTATGCTCCCGTGACTTTAACCTTGTTCTTGCCTGCAAACTTTTCTTCCATCTTTGATACAAAAACCGTACCTGCCAGATCTCCTAAGCAATTAAGAGTTGTTGTTCCCATGTCGAACAGGCGATAGAATGCAGCAATGATACCGACGATTTCAGTCGGGAGGCCAAAGGCTTCCACCATAACAAGCAGCTTGACAATGCCGCTTCCGGGAATTCCTCCCCCTCCGGTGGATAATATGGCAGACAAGAAGATGACCTTGAGCATGACCCCTATATTGATCGGCGCTCCTACAACCTGGCTGATGAATACAATAACACATCCATAAAGTATAACACTGCCGTCATAATTCATTTGTGAACCTAAAGGAACGGTAAAGCTGGATATACTTTCTGGAACATCAAATTTTTCTTTAGCTACCTTCATATTTACAGGAATAGAAGCTACGCTGCTGCATGTAGAAATGGTATAAATCCATAATTCCGCGCTATCTTTAAGAAACCTGATAGGATTGATTCCTGAAGTTAACCAAAGCCCCCCGCCATAGATCAAAACAATGTGAACTAAACATGCCAAATAATAGGTGCCTGCTAATGTAGCCATACTGGTGAAAATACCGGCGCCGTATTTGCCGAAGGATTCCGCCATCAAGAAGAATACCCCTATAGGTGATACGATCATGACCATCCGAATAAGTGAAAATACCATTTCACTCAGTGCGTTAAACCCATTGATCACAGTTTGTTTAAAGCCTTCATTCTTCATCCTCAGTATTGCAATGCCTACCAAAACCGATATTATCAATGTCTGTAAAATATTACCGTCAGAGAAGGTCTTAAACATGTTTGAAGAGAACATGCCCGTAAAGAAATCCGCAATTGTTATATCGGCAGAGCCGGTTATTTCTTTTGAAGCCAATCCGGTAAAGTTAGCCATTGTACCGGGCTTAATGAGCAGGGCCACTGCTAAGCCGATAGCACAGGCAACCAAAGTAGTAATGATATAATAGCTCATGATNNAGTGATTATAGTAACGATTACCATAGGAACAACTATCATCTTTATACAATTAAGCCATATATTACCTATGAACCCCAATTTGGTCATAGGCTCCCCGATAATGAGTCCCAGAATTGCACCTAAAATCATTGCTAGAAAAATCTGTGTGGTTAAACTGATCTTCTTTCCGGCAATTTTCATGTAAACACAACCTTTCGCATATTATTAATTATACTTTTTAATAACTGTTAATCATAGCTGAGCATCGATTTCTTTTATGATATTTACAGCTTGAACCGCATCATCCCTGCTGATTCCTTTATAAAAAACCAATCGGACTTTATTATTGAGCACAGGGCGAATCCATAAACCATTTTCCTTTGCTCTTGCACAATATTCTTCAACAGTCAAGCCGGTTTGGCTTACATCCAGCATAACTATATTGGATTGAACATTTTCCTGAACCCTTGTCTTTTTCAAACCTCTAAGGCTGTCTGCCGCATATTTGGCATTGCCATTGTCCTCCTTCAGTGATTCAATATTATGCTTCAATGCATATATCCCCGGTGCGGCTATTATGCCGGCTTGCCTCATATTTCCCCCTAACAGCTTTCTTTTTCCTCTTGCTTTTTTCACGAAGTCTTCGCTGCCGCATAAAAGCGAACCAACAGGAGCACCCAAGCCTTTTGACAGGCAAAACATGACGGAATCCACATATTGGCATATATCCTTCGCTTCTACGCCAAGACTTACCGCTGCATTGAACAATCTTGCACCGTCCATATGGATCGGTATATTAAATTCTTGTGCCAGATCGTGTATGCTTTTAAGCTCTTCCAAATCAGTACATGTGCCTCCGGAAAAATTATGGGTATTCTCGATGCATAGCAGTTTTATATCATTTTGCTGCATAAGATTTCTAAGGCTTTTCAAATCAGGCGTTTTTCTTTCATTCAGCTTGTAAGTCACGGGAATCAACTGCCCCACACTTTTTTCAAAAACCACTTTTTCGCTTACATAGATGTGCTGCATTTCATCCACAAGGACTTTATCACCCGGATTGCAATAAGTCAAAACAGCAGTTGTATTGGCTAAAGTTCCTGATGAAAAAAGCACGGCCTCTTCTTTGCCTGTCAGCATAGCTGCTAAATCCTCAAGCTCGTTTACAGTAGGATCTTCCCCCCTTCCTCTCTGGTCTGTTCTTCCGTCATCTCCAAGCTTGGCAGAAAAAATTGTTTTCAGCATTTCTTCGCTTGGTAAAGTTAAGGTATCGCTTCTTAAGTCAATCATATAATTACACCTCGTCAAATTTTTGTATGTGTACACTTATATAAAGCAACAACCATACCAAAGCCATGGCCAGCAGATAAAAAAAGATGAATTTCCCCGAATCCCGCTTATACCAACTGTTTGTCATTGAAAAGCTCATAAAGAGGATTGATTAAAAATAAAAAATAAGTGTTGCATACGTCTTATATAAGACATATGCGACACTTATTGCAACATTTTCAAATATTATATATCGTATTTTTTCATGAGCCTCCATAGGGTGCTTCTATGAACTCCCAGCATATCTGCAGCCCGGCTCTTATTTCCCTTGGAAAGCCTCAATACCTCTTCCAATTCCTCTTTTGTTATATGAGACTTGGCATCATTAGGCTTAATCTCATTTGTTTCTTCACAACTTGGCTCATATTTGGCTATCATTGCATTTACTGCATACGCATCGATTATATCAGAAGTGTTGATTATGCTGAGTTTCTCTATAAAATTCTGCAGTTGCCTGACGTTTCCCGGCCAGCCATACTCCTGTAAAGCTTTAATTCCATCCTCTGTCATATGGATCTTTTTATTTTTAGAATAATAGAGCAAAAATTCTTTTGCCAATTCATATATGTCTTCTTTTCTTTCCCTCAAGGTCGGTATGACCAAGGTCAACACATTCAATCTATAGAACAGGTCGCTTCGAAACCTGTTCTCTGCAACTAAATCCTTGATCTTTCTATTGGTTGCAGATACTACCCTTACATCTATAGGTATGAACTGGTCGCTTCCGAGGCGCATCACTTTTCTCTCCTGAAGCACTCTTAAAAATCGTCCTTGAAGAGCTAAGGGCATCTCACTTATTTCATCTAAAAATATGGTCCCATTATGAGCAAGCTCAAATAAGCCGGCCTTGCCATTTTTCTTCGCACCTGTAAAGGCGCCTTCCTCATAACCGAGTAATTCGCTCTCCAAGATGCTTTCCGGAAGCGACGCACAATTCACAGCTACAAACGGGCCCGATCTCCTGGAGCTCGCATTATGTATGCTTTGAGCAAATAATTCTTTGCCTACCCCTGTTTCCCCTATGATCAATACGGTAGAATCCGCAGCCGCGAATTTCTTTGCATTGCTTATGGAATCCTTCATAGCCTTGCTCTTGCCCTTTATATTCTCAAAGGTATATGAAGCGTACAACCCTTTGGTCAATATTTTATCCCTTATTTTATGCTCCGCCTTAGTAATAGTGTTGATATCATTGAATGTAGCTATAGCACCTATTACCTCCTTGCTGTCAAGCTTCAGAGGGATCATGTCATACAGAATGGTAGTGCCTTTTAAATAAGCTATTTGTTGCAGGCTTTCTTCTCCTGTTTTTAAAGTATCTAACAGGCTCCTCAGTTCAGGGAAAACGCCGATAAGAGGGGTGCCTATATATTGCTTGTCGTATTCGGGTATCAGCTTTAACGCAGTTTCGTTTATCAAAGTGATCTTCCCGTCTCTATCGATGGCAACATAGCTTTCCTTGGTATGATCCAAGATTGCATTTAATTCTTCATTTTTTCTGATATTGGAAAAGATGGTCTGCAATATTGATTCGGCCTCATTATAAGCGTATACCAGTGCTTTCTCGCTAAAATCAATTCTGACATGATTCATATTAAATTCTCTTGCTATATTAGTTTGGGCTACCCCGCCGACGATCACATCCATGCCGTCATTCTTCAGCTTTAATATCATGTCTCTCGTTTCACTTTCACTGTTTGCAAATTCTTGTTTAATATTGACATTTAATATCGGATTCAGCAAATCCAAACCCTTCAGTAAATTATTGTATCCTATCACTCCGATATTTTTTCCCATTTTGCTGGCTTTAAGCAATGCCTGGATCATATCCTCAAAGGGAATGGGAATCTCAACAACAGGTATATCAAGGGCTTCCCTTATTTTCATTGCAGTTCCGCCGCGTGCCAGAGCCACTTTGATCCCGCTTTCAATAAGCTTCTGCGGATTTCGCGGGTCGTAAATCTGAATATACACATCTTTTCCTATCTTCTTAAAAGTTCTCTCTGCCATCGGAATGAAGTCTTCATTATAGGCTGCATAACATATATATTTCATACTTGCCTCCGTATATTCTTCCGTATTCCTTATGCCTATTCTATCCCAACAGTTTTTCTCTGTAAATGGCATAATTGATGAGAACAGGTGCGGCAATACAAAAAACTTGAAGGGCCTTTATCTGCGAAAAAAATGAGCCACCGGCAACCGTCCCGATGGCTCATAAGGAACTTACTGTTATTCTGCACTAGGAACTT
>DPSW01000109.1 GCA_003527145.1 Clostridiaceae bacterium
AAAGTGCTGAAGCAGTTGATACTTGAGCTCCATGAGGGAAAAAGCGCAGAGGAAGTAAAGTCGAGGTTTGCGGAGCTGATTAAAGGAGTATCCGCATCGGAGATATCGGAGATGGAAGCGGCTATAATCGCAGAGGGCATGCCGGTGGAAGAAGTTCAAAGGCTTTGTGATGTTCATTCCGCAGTATTTAAGGGCTCCATTGAAGAGATACACAAGCNNGGACATCCTCTTAATACTTTTAAACTGGAAAACAGAGAAGTGGAAAAATTAATAGGAGGACAACTCAACGATGCATTGAATGTTTTTAAGGCTGATGACGGCAAGGACAATATAAACAAACTCATAGAGAGTCTGAACCTTCTTTGGGATATCGATAAGCACTACAGCAGAAAAGAAAATCTTATCTTTCCCTATCTGGAAAAGTACGGTATAACAGCACCCCCAAAGGTTATGTGGGGCGTAGATGATGAGATAAGGGCTGAAATAAAAGGCATAAAGGTGGAACTGGAAAGCTACAGGGGAAACAAGGAACAAGTGGTAAAAAGACTGGAAGCCCTGATGAAAAAGGTCTCTGAGATGATTTACAAGGAAGAAAACATACTGTTTCCCATGTGCAAGGACAGCTTCACAGAGGATGAATGGATATCAATAATGGAGGAGAGTCAGGAAATAGGCTATTGCCTCACTGAGCCGGAAGGGGTGTGGAAGCCTCAAAGAGTGGATATAGAGAAGAAGGATAAGAATGATGCGGCAGGAGAAGCAGCCGGCTATATAAAATTTGGTACGGGCATCCTAAAAATTGAGGAGCTTGAGCCTCTATTAAATACTTTGCCCTTCGATATAACCTTCATAGATAAAGATGATGTAGTAAAATACTTCTCACAAGGCAAGGAGCGGATATTCGCCAGAACAAAAGCTGTTATAGGAAGGACAGTCCAAAACTGCCATCCGCCGGCAAGCGTTCATACAGTGGAGAAGATATTGCATGATTTCAAATCAGGGATAAAAGACCACGAGGATTTCTGGATCAAGATGGGCAGCTTGTTTGTATACATCAGATATTTTGCAGTCAGGGACAGGGAAGGCAACTATATGGGCACTCTGGAAGTTACCCAGAACATCAAGCCAATTCAGGAGATACAAGGAGAAAAGAGGCTTCTGAGCTAGACAGATACTGCCGCTGCCATCGCCCCCCCCGGTAGCAGCGGCTTCCCTATGGTAAATGTCAGCAAGAAAAATAATAATTGACAAAATAGTATATACTTATTATAATTGCTTTTAATACTAATTTTCGTCCTAAACTTATTCTGAACTAAGAATCCTTTAAATATCATTTTGGAGGCAAATAAAATGGAAAGCATCATTGGAAAGGGAAATGTAATACAGCTTAACGGCTTTTATTATAGCTGCGGCTTGGGCTATTATTATAGCGCAGGCTATTTGTATTGCAAAAAAGAATATCATTCCCAATCTAATGAGTTTGATAATACACTGTATTATCTTTTATAACTATAAGTTGTAATGTAATATAACACATAAAAAAGGAGACTCATTGAATGGGTCTTCTTTTATTTTTATTTAAGGAGGAATGAAAATGATTGTCATTACAATTCCCGGGACACCGGAAGCGGAAATCGTTAAATTGATTAAACAGATTGAAAGCATGGGGCTGACAGTACATAGGTCTATGGGACATAGGTACTGTGTGCTGGGCATAGTGGGAGATACGAGTATCATCGATAAGGACAGCCTCGAAGCATCCAGTATTGTAAAAAGGGTAATGCATGTTCAGGAGCCCTTCAAAAGGGCAAACAGGCTGTTTCACCCAGAGAATAGCCAAATCAATGTCAGTGATGAAATCATAGGAGGAAAGAAGCTTGCCATTATGGCGGGACCATGCTCCGTTGAAAGCGAAGACCAGATATGCAGCATAGCAGAAGCCGTTAAAGAGTCGGGAGCCAGGTTCTTAAGAGGCGGAGCATACAAGCCCAGGACATCACCCTACAGCTTCCAGGGCATGAAGGAAGAAGGACTTGAGCTTTTGAAGACTGCCAGAGCTAAGACCGGGCTTCCCATAGTTACAGAAATAATGTCTCCACAATTGATTGAAAAATTCGTTGAAGATGTAGACATAATACAAGTAGGAGCAAGAAATATGCAAAACTATGACCTGCTGAGGGAGTTGGGCCGTATAAGAAAGCCCATACTGCTCAAGAGAGGCTTATCTGCTACCATTGAAGAGCTGCTTATGTCTGCAGAATACATTTTAGCAGGAGGCAATCAGGATGTGATACTCTGTGAAAGAGGTATCAGGACATTTGAAACCTATACAAGGAATACCCTTGATATTAGCAGCATTCCTGCTATAAAGCGATTANNTTCCTGTTATTGTGGACCCGAGCCATGCCGCCGGAATGTGGTGGATGGTAGAACCATTGGCATTGGCAGCTGTTGCTGCGGGAGCAGACGGGCTGATAGTAGAAGTGCATAATGATCCGGAGAATGCAAAATGCGATGGTTATCAATCAATAAAGCCTGCCAGGTTTGACGAGCTGATAAACAAGATAAGGCCCGTAGCGAAGATAGTAGGCAGGGACATTTAAGGGAGGGCATGATATGAATGAAGGCTCGTTCAACATAACAGTAGTCGGATTAGGAGTGGTAGGAGGTTCCTATGCAATGGCTCTCAGAGAATTGAATCCAAAGGGATTATTCGGGGTTGATGTAAATCCGGACACTTTGAGAAAGGCTGAAAATATGGGAATTATCGACAGAGGGTACACAAAAGCAGAGGAGCCTCTAAAAAAATCCGACTTGGTCATAATATGCATCTATCCCGGACAAATCAGGGATTTTATATATGACAATATTAATTATTTCAAAAAAGGGACGGTGATTACAGATACTGCTGGTGTTAAAACTGAGCTTATAGATGAAATAAACAGCATTATCCCCGAAAGCGTGGATTTTATATTCGGGCACCCAATGGCGGGAAGAGAGAAAAAAGGCTTAGATTTTGCTTCAAGGGAAGTATTCAAGAATGCGAATTATATAATAACCCCTACAGAAAGAAACCATGCTGAAAATATTAATCTGATTGAAGAGCTTGCAATGAAAATTGGCTTTAGCAGGACGGTCAGGATAAGCCCTGAGAAGCATGATGAGGTAATATCCTATACAAGCCAGCTACCCCACGCCATAGCTGTGGCGCTGATAAACAGTGAATCCTTTGATAACAGTACGAGCTCTTTCATAGGCGACAGTTTTAGGGATTTTACGAGGATTGCCAGCATCAATGAAGAGCTATGGACGGAATTGTTTTTTAAGAATAATTCAAATCTGGTTAAGCAAATTGAATTGTTTGAGGAAAAGCTATCCATAATAAAAAATGCAATAGTAAAAAAGGATAAAAATATACTTGTGGAGAATTTCATAGAAGCTGGCAGAAGAAGAGGGGCGATTTGATGAACAGATGTCTTGNNAGTTCATAAGAAATATCCGCTATATATCCAAAGGGGATTGTTCAATGAGCTTGGGGCAGAGATAAAAAAGGTATACGGCGGCTCGAAAATAGCAGTAATCACTGATGAAAACCTGAACTATCTATATGGCAGCCGACTTTTATCAATACTTAAGGCTGCAGGCTTTGAGGCAAGCAGTATAGTGCTGCCCCCCGGAGAAAAAAGCAAGTCCTTCGATACCCTTTTAAACATATACGACTCATTGATAAACTCAGGAATCAACAGGAGCCATCTTATAGTCACATTTGGGGGAGGCGTGGTAGGAGACATAGGGGGATTTGCAGCCTCAACATACCTTCGTGGCGTATCTTATGTGCAGGTTCCCACATCGTTGTTGGCTCAGATAGACAGCAGCATAGGAGGCAAAGTGGCCGCAGATCTTAAGCAAGGCAAAAACCTTGTNNTTTATAGATCCGGAGCTCTTGAAAACTCTCGACGAAAGATTCCTGCACGACGGTATGGCGGAAGCAATTAAATACGGCTGCATAAGGGATAAAAAAATGTTTCATGCCTTGATGGATTATAATACATCAGAAGAATTGGATGAAAATATGGAATATATAATACATTCCTGCTGTGCTATAAAAAAAGAATTTGTAGAAAAGGACGAAAAAGATACGGGAACCAGGATGCTCCTGAATTTCGGGCATACAATAGGCCATGCTGTAGAAAAATACTTTAATTATGAAAAATATACCCATGGAGAGGCTGTAGCCATAGGCATGCATATGATGACGAGATTCAGCGAAAGTTTGGGCATAACAAGTGCCGGGACTGCCGGGGCCATAAGGAATATACTATGCAAATATAAGCTTCCCCACAGCATAGAAATTGCTGATGCTTCAAAAATATTTGAGAACATCAAGCTTGACAAAAAAAATGCGGGAGATCATATAAATATTGTTGTACTTAAGGAAATAGGCGATGCTGAAATATTAAAAACCAGTACAGACTTCATAGAAGAGAAATTTCATTTAAAAGAGTGCATTATCAGTTAGCACAACTTCAAATTCTAAAGGCGGTGAACCCATGAAAAGCGTAAAAATAATGCCATCAAAGCTTCAAGGCACAATAAATGTACCTCCCTCAAAAAGCATGGCGCACAGGGCCGTGATCTGCGGAGGTCTTGCAGCAGGTAAAAGCTGTATATCTAATATTGACCTTTCTGATGATTTGATAGCTACAATAGAAGGCATGAAGGCTCTCGGATCAGAAATTGAGAAAAGCAGCAGGGGCTTTATCATAAACGGCACCAAATTTCTGGGTAATGCAAATGCTGATTTCACCAGTGCTATTGATTGCAATGAGTCAGGAACTACACTGAGGTTGCTGATACCTATTTCTCTTGTAAAAGAAAACAGTGTTGTATTTGCAGGCAGGGGAAATTTGGGCAAGAGGCCGTTGGACTTATATTATGAGATATTTGAAAAGCATGGAATAAGCTATGAATATGATAAGGATGGGTTGAACCTCAAGGTAAAAGGAAGCATGAAGCCGGGAGAATATAAAATAAGGGGAGATGTAAGCTCTCAGTTTATAAGCGGCCTTTTGCTGACACTTCCCTTGCTTGAAGGAGATTCCAAAATAGTAGTTACAACAAATCTGGAGTCTAAGGGATATGTAGATTTAACCATGGA